>NZ_JACGVV010000099.1:0-666 GCF_014077405.1 Colwellia sp. BRX10-9
TGCAATTTTAAAGGTTAAGAGACCAAGCCATAAAGAAGATCCGATTAGCATGAATCCAAAAAATAATTTGCTGTTTTTAAACATATCTCACTCTGCTTTATAAAAGTCTATCTGGAATACACACAATTCATCTTAGGCATATAACGCCTCATTAAGAGGCAAATGATAGTTGGCTAAAATAAGCGACGAAGGAGCAAATAGCCAGCTGTTATTTGTCCTGCTTAAATGCCTTGTTAGGTGTAAATTACACACCAAACTCTTTTTTGGCAACTAGTTCAGTAACTTGCTGAAGTTGCGGCTGCCCACCACCATGCATTTCTGCATTTAGATATGTGCACACCCAGTATTGATTTAACGTTTTATTTAAGTAGAGAGTATCCCAACCAGTTTTATCAGTTGCGACTTTAACGAGGTTAAGACTAATGTAGTTTTCAACTGCTTCACTCCCTGAAATTAAACTCATACTTACTTTACACCTAACGCCCCATTAAGAGGCAAATAATAGTTGGCTAAAATAAGCGACGAAGGAGCAAATAGCCAACTGTTATTTGTCCTGCTTGAATGGCTTATAGTTGGACCAATCCATTTATCAATCGATTAGTTTACTATATTTGATAAGTGGAATATGCCTCTGTTGGTTACGAATATTGAACGGCAAACATCCAA
>NZ_JACGVV010000082.1:0-1640 GCF_014077405.1 Colwellia sp. BRX10-9
AGTTTCCATTAAACTGTTTTTACTTCAAGATAAGGAGGTGATCCAACCCCAGGTTCCCCTAGGGTTACCTTGTTACGACTTCACCCCAGTCATGAAACACAAAGTGGTGACCGTCCTCCCGAAGGTTAAACTAGCCACTTCTTTTGCATCCCACTCCCATGGTGTGACGGGCGGTGTGTACAAGGCCCGGGAACGTATTCACCGTAGCATTCTGATCTACGATTACTAGCGATTCCGACTTCATGGAGTCGAGTTGCAGACTCCAATCCGGACTACGACAAGCTTTGTGGGATTCGCTCCACCTCGCGGTATTGCTGCCCTCTGTACTTGCCATTGTAGCACGTGTGTAGCCCATCCCGTAAGGGCCATGATGACTTGACGTCGTCCCCACCTTCCTCCGGTTTATCACCGGCAGTCTCCTTAGAGTTCCCGCCATAACGCGCTGGCAAATAAGGATAGGGGTTGCGCTCGTTGCGGGACTTAACCCAACATTTCACAACACGAGCTGACGACAGCCATGCAGCACCTGTCTCACAGTTCCCGAAGGCACAAGTCTATCTCTAGTCTCTTCTGTGGATGTCAAGGGATGGTAAGGTTCTTCGCGTTGCATCGAATTAAACCACATGCTCCACCGCTTGTGCGGGCCCCCGTCAATTCATTTGAGTTTTAACCTTGCGGCCGTACTCCCCAGGCGGTCAACTTAATGCGTTAGCTCCGCTACCCACGGATCAAGTCCACAGACAGCTAGTTGACATCGTTTACGGCGTGGACTACCAGGGTATCTAATCCTGTTTGCTCCCCACGCTTTCGTGCCTCAGCGTCAGTATCTGTCCAGGTGGCCGCCTTCGCCACTGATGTTCCTTCCAATCTCTACGCATTTCACCGCTACACTGGAAATTCCACCACCCTCTACAGTACTCTAGTTTGCCAGTTCAAAATGCAGTTCCAAGGTTGAGCCCTGGGCTTTCACATCTTGCTTAACAAACCGCCTACGCACGCTTTACGCCCAGTAATTCCGATTAACGCTCGCACCCTCCGTATTACCGCGGCTGCTGGCACGGAGTTAGCCGGTGCTTCTTCTGTTGCTAACGTCACAGCGAGCAGCTATTAACTACCCACCTTTCCTCACAACTGAAAGTGCTTTACAACCCGAAGGCCTTCTTCACACACGCGGCATGGCTGCATCAGGCTTTCGCCCATTGTGCAATATTCCCCACTGCTGCCTCCCGTAGGAGTCTGGGCCGTGTCTCAGTCCCAGTGTGGCTGATCATCCTCTCAAACCAGCTAGAGATCGTCGCCTTGGTGAGCCATTACCTCACCAACTAGCTAATCTCACTTGGGCTAATCAAATGGCAAGAGGTTCCGAAGAATCCCCCTCTTTGGTCCGTAGACGTTATGCGGTATTAGCAGTCGTTTCCAACTGTTGTCCCCCACCATATGGCATATTCCCAAGCATTACTCACCCGTCCGCCGCTCGTCAGCAAAGTAGCAAGCTACTCTCTGTTACCGCTCGACTTGCATGTGTTAAGCCTGCCGCCAGCGTTCAATCTGAGCCATGATCAAACTCTTCAATTAAAAAATCGTTTGTGATGCTTAGCCGAAACCAAGACATCTGCTCAATGAATTCTGTCGTGTTACCA
>NZ_JACGVV010000035.1:0-42137 GCF_014077405.1 Colwellia sp. BRX10-9
CGCCTGTGCTCATAACTGACACCGGTTTCTTTATCAACACCACATAAAAAGGCTTTGCGAACGGTTTGACTGCAAATATGATAATACGGCGTATCAGATAAACTAATTTGTTGTGAACGAGGCTTAGGCATAACAATCACCACACTTATAAGAGGTGAATTAAGTGTAGTTTATTGTTGGAAAAATAAACAAGTTATTATGGGTGGCTTGATTGCGGTAATCAATACCACATAAAAAGGCTTTTCGAACGGTTTGACTGCAAATATGATAATACGGCGTATCAGATAAACTAATTTGTTGTGAACGAGGCTTGGGCATAACAATCACCACACTTATAAGAGGGTAAATTAAGTGTAGTTTATTGTTGAAAAAACAAACAAGTTATTATGGGTGGCTTGATTGCGGTATTAAAACATATTTTAGATTACATGGTCATAAACGTGTAATTACTATTAATGTTAAATCTATGATTTTTACTGAGTTGGGTGATTCTTTAAAAGTCATCGATCTTAAATTTTCAGAGATTACCGAAGTGTACTTTACCGAAGGTAGGCAAGGGATACCTAGCAATTTGATTATCAAGTATGGTTACGATGGTCACGCCTACATTGCTAAAGATTATTTAAAACATCAATATTTTGAAGCTATTAGTTCAGCTTTTAAAAAAATCCTAAAAATAAATGAGATAAGTGTAAAATAAAATATAGCCAGCTGCTTAAACGGACACAAGCAGCTGGCTATGCTCGTACTTCGGTATTATAGCCAGCCATTTTTAGCCGCTTAGCAAAGCGTTATATGCAGGTTTAAGCCTAAGTAATATGACGAAGTCTATGTTTATTACCTGATGTTTATCGTATTGATAATTAATTTTTTATTGTTTTACTTGGTTGTTCTCGGCATGAGGCTCGCGGGGAAACTAGTCGGATGAATGAGTTGAAAAAAACCTTCATTCAGAGTAGCTAAAATGGAATTGTTTTTACAATACATAATATTATTTAATAAAGGAACTATCATTGAAATATAAAACTAAAACCACCGATTTTATCTTTTCTTCGCTTATTTCACTCACTCTATTAATATTTACAAGTGCAGTTTATGCGAGCAGTGAATCCATTGAGATCATTGAGAATAATTTAAAAAGTAATATAAAGATTAACGGCAAAACCGACTCGAGTGATTCAATCGTAAATCTTATGAAGCAGTTAAATGTACCAGGCCTTAGTATTGCGGTAATTCATAAAGGAAAAATTGATTGGTCAAAAGGTTACGGTATTGCTAATGGCACAAGGAAAGTAGACTCTAATACTTTATTTCAAGCGGGTTCAATTAGTAAACCCGTTGCAGCCCTTGCTGCGCTAAAATTGGTTAAACAAGGAGAGTTAGATCTTGATGTTGATGTTAATCAATATCTAAAAGGCTGGAAGGTTAAGGGAGACTTATTAACTAAAGAAAATCCTGTTACTTTACGTCACCTTCTTACCCACACTGGCGGTATTAGTGTTCACGGCTTTCCCGGATATGCAACAGGTAGTGAAATACCAAGTACAACTGATGTGCTAAGTGGTAAAGGAAATACCGATAAAGTTGAGGTCAATGAAGCGCCGGGAAGTAAATGGCGGTATTCAGGTGGTGGCTATACTATAATGCAAAAAATAGTAGAAGATGTCACAGGAATGCCATTTTCTGAATATGCTGACAATCAAATTCTTAAACCTATGGGCATGTTCAATAGTACCTTTCAACATGTGTTACCCAAAAAATTAAAACAACATACCAGTGCAGCTTATGACTCTAATGGTGAAATGTATCCAGCAATATACAATGACTACGCAGAGAAGGCCGCAGCGGGATTATGGACTACCCCGTCAGACTTAGCGATTTATGCTATTCATATGCAAGCAATAATGGCAGGAAAGAATGACGGAATAGTAAATAAATCGACAGTAACAGCTATGTTCAGTAAGCATCAAGGAAATTGGGGGCTAGGGCCGGCGATGAGTGAAGTTAACAATCAACTTGTTTTTTCTCATTCTGGAAAAAACCTTGGTTTTACTAATGAATTTAAAGCCTTCGTGAATAGAGGCGAAGGGATGGTAGTAATGAGTAATGGTGATAATGCGCGGCAAATTAATCAAAAAATTATGATCGCTATCTCCAAATATTATAAAATGGGCTTTCACTCACGAAAGAGCATAGAACCGTTAACTTTATTTATGAACAATCTCAAGGGCTTTATAGGAGAGTAGAAACTGATAACTGGTGGCTTCATTGTGGAGGTCAAAATTATTGATGGGCTGCCTAAAGTTAAAGAAAAACATGAAGCGCTGTTTTCACGACTAATACCTTCCAATAAGGTGACATTTATTAATGTTTAATCTGAAATGAACCCGTTTGTATTCCATCGGGATCAAGCTGATAATGTCAGTGGTTTATTGGTAGCTGAAAGGTTTAGACTTTATAAAATTAAATAACGAGCTTTGCTCTATGGTGTTTAATACGGATATGGCTGCAAATAACAAGTTGCTTAAACGGATAATAACAGTTGGCTATCGCTTCGCGATTATAGCCAACCCTTTTTACCGGCTTAATGGAGCGTTATGTCAGATACACCACTCAATATTCGATTATTACTAATTATCAGTTAGATAGTGAAGTAGGCGGGGTATTGACGGTGAAGTGGCGTAACAGAAATTGATAATATTAGGGTAGTTTCATTCCTCTATTTAACTGAGGTTATGAATTATGGATATGAAAGTAAAATCATCACTTATTAGAAAATACAGAACGGAAAGACTCTGGTCGCAAGAGCATTTATCAAAAGTAAGTGGGCTTGGCTTAAGGACTATTCAAAGGTTGGAGTCTCGCGGAAGTTGTTCATCCGAAACAATCATGTCACTAGCATCTGTTTTTGAAGTAGATGCCGCTACTCTTGTCTGGCGTGATGGGTGTTACCAAGCATATAAGCACAAGCAATGGGGAATTGTTACATTCACCGCTATATTTATTTTAGCGGCTGCAATACTAGGAATAAATGATGGGTATAAATTTTTACCATCGGAAGCTCTAGGGATTATTTTCGGTGTGCTAACTATAGTTGCTATTATATTTAGCTCTATGACAATTGAAGTTAATGAAAGTGAAGTCAGTTGGTATTTTGGTCCGGGAGTATTTAAAAAACAAATAGCACTGGAAGAGATTGCGAACTGCAATAATGTGAAAAATCCAATATGGATGGGATTCGGTATACACTCATTTGGAACTGGTTGGATTTATAATGTTTCGGGGCTTTTAGGTATAGAAATTGAACTAAAGGGAGGTTCATTTATTAGGTTAGGAACGAATCAGCCAAACTATCTTATTCAAGCTATTGTCGATGCTAAAGATAATGTAGAGTAATTTTTAAAGTAACAATTACTTAGTATCAAGGTTGAAGTGCGACAAAATAGCGATGCAAAACCTGAATCGAATCAACTTTAACCTACAAGAGTTAATGACCCCAGTTGAGGTAATAATAACCGTACGCTTGCCTGCTTAATCGTCCGCTGCTCGCGCAAGGTTGTCGTTTAAATGACAAGTACCAACGCCAGCTATTATCTTGAAGCAGTCATTAACTTAAGCATCGTGTGCAATGATAAAATTCTGATTTATTGACACGATTTTAATTTTAATGACTCCTCCACAATCCCCCAGATAAATTATTAATATCAATCTTAATTTCCGCAGTAAGAAAAATGTCACAACCTTGTCATTTAATAAATCGGCAATATTCCTGAAACTTAATTGTCATATTTAGCCATTAATATTATCGACATTAATTTTAGGGGTAATCAAATAAGATCTGATTAGCTCAAACAAAGGCAAAAGGTTTTTATGACTCTTTCGAAAATTGCACAAGCTTGTTTATTACTGAGCTTAAGCACAACTAGCTTAATTAGCGATGCAACACCCACACTAGCGGATAATGATAAACAGCTCAGCCAAGTCGTTGATGCTGGTAAAGAAATCAACCAATCGGCCAGTCAGTCTCAACAGCGCGTTAATGCTATTAACGAGCAAATACAAACGAAGTCACAACAGTTTAAAACCATTAACAAGGAAATTGATGGCTTAACTGTTTATAACCAGCAAATGAAAACCCAAGTGGCGAACCAATTGAAAGAGCTTGACCAAATAGCCGTGTCAATGGAACAAGTGAGTATTATAGAACGACAAGTTTCACCGTTAATGGCGCGTATGATTGAAACCTTAGCAAACTTTATTACCTTGGATGTGCAGTTTTTAACAACCGAGCGTAATAAACGTATTGCTGATTTACACAGTATGATGGAACGCGCTGATGTTGCTATTTCTGAAAAGTTTCGCCGAGTACTCGCCGCTTATCAAATTGAAGTTGATTATGGGCGAACAATAGAGGCGTATTCTGGCTTAATTGATATTGACGGTAGTGAGCAAAATGTTGATTTCCTCAGAATTGGCCGCGTAAGTCTAGTGTATCAAACACGTGATGGTCAAAAGTTAGGTTTGTGGGATAACGCTTCTAAATCATGGCAGCCTCTTTCAGCGCAATATCGTTTAGATATTAATAAAGGTTTACGCATTGCTCGTAAACAACTTGCCCCCGATTTAATTATTGTCCCCGTAACGCAAAACTCGGCCGAATAAGGAATAACCCATGAAAAAATTACTTCTATTAATATCGGCAATAACTTTGTCAGCTGTTTCAGTATTCAGTGGCAATGCCATCGCGCAACAAGCAACGAGTTTAGATGACTTACTGTCACAATTAGCGCAAGGAAAAATTGCACAAAGTAAGCAAAATCAAGATAGAGAAGCAGAGTTCAATGCGAAAAAAAGCCAACAAACCCAATTGTTAAACCAAGCAAGACAGCAGCGAGATCAAGCGATTAACTTAAGTACACAACTTGAAAAAAACTTTCAAGATAACGATGTAACCTTAGGTAATAATACCGATGCGCTCAACAAGCGCATGGGTGAATTAAAAGAATTGTTTGGTGTATTACAACAAGTCGCTGGCGATACGCGCAGTAAATTTCAAACTTCTGTTATTTCAGCACAAATTCCTGGTCGAGGTCAGTTTCTTGATGAGTTTGCGCAAAGTATGGGCTCCTCATCAAAATTAGCCTCTATTGAAGAAATTGAACGTTTGTGGTTTGAATTACAACGTGAAATGACACAAAGTGGAAAAGTGCATAAGTTTAGCCGAGAAATTGTGTTAGCAAACGGTGAGAAAAGCCAAGCAGATGTGGTGCGTGTTGGTGGTTTTAATCTAGTTTCACAAGGAAAGTATCTTGAATATATTGATGAAACAGCTTCTGTTGCACAATTAATGAGACAACCATCGAGTCGTTATTTATCAAGTGCTAATGCACTCACTTCAAGCACTAATCAAGTCGTTCCTTTTGCTTTAGACCCAACAGGTGGTTCAATCCTAGGATTATTAGTACAAGCACCTGACTTACAAGAACGCGTTGAACAAGGTGGTGCGGTTGGTTATGTTATTTTAGCGATTGGTCTCATTGGTTTACTGATTGCGATTGAACGTTTTATCACACTCTTTTTCATTGGCAGTAAAGTCAATCGTCAATTA
Source organism: Colwellia sp. BRX10-9 (assembly GCF_014077405.1). Lineage (NCBI taxonomy): Bacteria > Pseudomonadati > Pseudomonadota > Gammaproteobacteria > Alteromonadales > Colwelliaceae > Colwellia > Colwellia sp. BRX10-9. The sequence goes on from NZ_JACGVV010000035.1 coordinate 5,609, forward strand.
AAGAGCGATCAAGCATCAAATGACAATCCACTGGGTCGGGTTATGTTAGTCCAAGATAAAAATCCCCTTGATAACGTTGAAACCTTAGAGTTAAAGCTCTCTGAAAGTATTTTAAAAGAAGTCCCTGTATTAACAACTCGGCTCACTTTCATCAAAATCATTTCAGTAGTTGCGCCTTTAATTGGTTTGTTAGGCACAGTTACAGGGATGATCAATACCTTTCAAGCGATTACCTTATTTGGCACAGGTGACCCTAAACTAATGGCAGGTGGTATTTCTCAAGCATTAGTAACAACGGTACTGGGCTTAGTTGTTGCTATTCCGATGGTCTTTATTTCTACACTGCTCAACACCCGAAGTCGCGGTATTATTAATATTTTACAACAACAAAGTGCAGGGATTTTAGCTGAACGCTCAGAAAGCTCTGAAAAACCGCTGACATCAAAGCAAGGAGCATAAACCATGATCCTCTTCATCGAAATGATGAATCGTATCCAAGAATTTTTGGATACGGGGGGGCTAGTGTTAAGCGTTATCGCCGCGGTTATTTGTTTAATGTGGTTACTTATTTTTGAACGATTGTTTTTTTACTTGCACAGTTATAAAACGGTGAAAGAAAACATCATTAAAAGTTGGTTTAAACGCCCGGAACGACATTCGTGGAATGCCCAGCATATAAGAATTGCTCATATATCAAGAGCCACTGAAATGCTTAAAACTAACGTTACCTTAATTCAATGTTTAGTTGTCTTGTGTCCACTGCTTGGTTTGATGGGCACGGTAACCGGTATGATTGAAGTGTTTGACGTTATGGCAATTTCGGGCAGTGGTAATGCACGGTCAATGGCTTCAGGCGTTTCGCGCGCGACTATTCCAACAATGGCTGGCATGGTCGGCTCTTTGTCTGGTGTATTTATGGTGACATGGTTACAGCGTAAAACGAAACGTAGAACTGAGCAAATGGAAGACAGTCTTCCGATGGCTCACCAATAATTAGCAGTTTAATTAAGGAGTAACGCTATGCGTTCTCAACTATCAAATATTTTACAAGAACAAGAAGAAGCCGAAGAAATTAACATGACGCCTATGTTAGACGTGGTCTTCATTTTATTGATATTTTTTATTGTTACCGCCTCGTTTGTTAAAGAAGCGGGTATTGAAGTGAATCGACCAGAAGCGGCTACTGCCGTTAAAAAGGAACGAGCCAATATCTTAGTTGCAATTAGTGATAAAGGCGATATTTGGATCAATAAGCGTCGTATTGATATTCGAGCCGTACAAGCCAATATTGAACGCTTAAAGGCAGAAAACCCTCAGGGTACTGTTGTTATTCAAGCCGATAAAGCATCGACAACTGATACGTTAATTAAAGTGATGGATGCTGCTCGTTCAGCGGGTGTTTTTGATGTTTCAATTGCTGCTCAAGAGGGATAAATCATGGCAACCGTGATGAACACTCCTGCCCGTTACAGCATAGGTTTATTACTTGCTGTGGTGATGACTTTCTTTCTTTTATGGGGGATGCAAGCGCTTATTTCTGGTGGTAATAATGCTTTAACTGAAGCGCCTCGCGGTAATGTACTCGACTTTATTAGATTGAAAAAAGAGCAGCAACTGACAAAAAAAGAACGCAAACCACAAAAACCACCAGCGCCTAAAGCACCACCACCGCAAATGCAGCAACCACAAATGCAACAAGCTAACCCCAATGCATTAAGTACTGCTAGCGGGTTTGGTGCTGATATTCAAACTGATTTAAGTTTAGCCGGGGGCTTAAGTTTAAGTGGCGGTGATGGCGACTATTTGCCCATAGTGAAAGTCTCACCTATTTACCCACGTCGTGCTCAATCTCGTGGCATTGAAGGGTATGTTATTGTTGAATTTATTGTCACTAAAAATGGTTCAGTGCGAGACGCTATAGTTGTTGAAGCTAAACCTGAAGGGATTTTTGATCAAGCGGCAATGGCGGCAGTATTAAAATTTAAGTACAAACCACGGGTAGTTGATGGTGTCGCTATGGAAGTTGCTGGCGTGCAGAATAAAATTTCTTTCCAAATAGAAGGTTAAGGAGTCGGGGATGACTAAAATGACAACATTAAAAAGAAAAGCGCTATCTTGCCTTTCAATCGCGCTTCTCTTTAGCGCTCCGGTAATACTTAACCAAAATATGGGTGGCAGTATTGCAAATGCGCAATCATCAGCACAGTTGGGTAAAGAAACAACCTCAGTGAAAGTACCCGCGATGCGTAACCGTGTTTATACGCAATTGGCAAGAGCACAAAAACTTGCTGATGAGGGTAACGGTTTAGAGGGCTTTGATGTACTTGATGAAGTGCAAGACCGCATTGATAGTTTAAACAGTTACGAACGTGCGATGTTATGGAATTTTTATGGCTTTATGTATTACGGTAATGACGATGTCGCTTCAGCCATTGATAGCTTTGAAAAAGTTATCGATGAAAATGCGATCCCTGAAACATTAAGGCTGTCGACACTTTATTCTTTAGCGCAATTATCAATGCAAATGCAAAACTTTCCACAATCTTTAAAGTTTTTAGTTTTGTGGCAAGCAACTAACGACAAAGCTATTACCGATACTCAACAAGTCTTATTTGCGCAAGTTTATTATCAAAATAAACAATATCAGCAGTCTCTGCACTATGTTTCACAGGCTATTAAACAAAGCATCGCGGCCAATGAAATTCCTAAAGAAAATTGGTTGATTTTACAACGTGCAAATTACTTTGAATTAAAGCAGCCAATTGAAGTAACCGCTGTGATAGAAAATCTGGTTCGCTATTACAATAAACCTAAATATTGGTTACAGCTTTCAGCAATGTATGGTGAAATTGGCCAAGAAGATAAGCAGCTTGCGGTGATGGAAGGCGCTTGGCAAGCGGGCTATGTGACTCAGTCAACTGACATTATCACCTTAGTACAGCTGTATCGCTTTCATAACGTGCCAATTAAAGCGGCAAACTTACTCGCTGAAGCAATAGACAGTGGTCAAGTTATCGCCCAAGAAAAATATTTAGAGATGCTGGCTAATGCATACATGGCGGCAAAAGATGATGAAAAATCAATTCCGGTATTAATTAAAGCAGCAGAAATTTCTGAAACAGGTAAGTTTGATGCTGCTTTAGCACAAGCTTATTTAAACTTAGAAAAATGGCAACTTGCTATTAATTCAGCTAATGAAGCACTAAGTCGTGGTGACTTAGCTTCAGAAGTTAGCCTAGGTAATATGTATTTAGCCAAAGGTATGGCGGAATTTAATCTGCAAAAATTTGGCGACTCTTTATCTGCCTTTGAACAAGCCAAAAAAATTAAAAGTTCGGCTAAAACAGCGAAACAATGGTTTCAGTATGTTGAAAAAGAGCAAGTTGCTAAGCAAAATTTGGCGATGTTAAATTAATTATTCCGTAGTTTTACCTTATTCTCCTTTGCGAACATCCCCTTGACGGATAAAAAGTTAGTTCAGGGGGAGCTGACTATATTTATTATGAAAATAGCCGTTATTATTTTTAGGTGTATGAAATTCATTCAATTGATGGTAAAACATTAATTATAAAACCCATAAGAAAAGTAATATGTTGCAGCTTTATCTTAATTTACGTTGAAGTTGCGACCTTTTAAAAAAGGTGGCTTATGAATATTGGAATACCTAAAGAAACACTAACAGGGGAAAACCGAGTAGCAGCATCGCCAAGCTCGGTAGTTGCTCTACTTAAGCTTGGCTTTAGTGTCCAAGTACAAAAAGGAGCTGGCACAAAAGCCAGTTTTACTGATGAAGAGTTTGCCGACGCAGAAGCTTCATTAGTCACTAAAAAAATATGCTGGCAGTCAGATATTATTTTTAAAGTAAATGCACCTTCACTTGATGAAGTTGCACAAATGAAAGATGGCGCACATTTAGTCAGTTTTATTGCACCAGCGCAAAGTCCAGAGTTACTCGAAGCCTTACGCGAAAAATCAATTACGACCTTTGCCATGGAAATGGTGCCACGTATGACTCGCTCTCAGTCAATGGATGCACTAAGTTCAATGGCAAATATTGCCGGCTATCGCGCTGTTATTGAAGCAACCCATCTTTTTGGACGCTTCTTAACAGGACAAATTACAGCTGCGGGTAAAATGCCTCCTGCAAAAGTAATGATCATTGGTGCGGGTGTTGCAGGTCTTGCTGCTATTGGTACCGCTGGAAGTTTAGGCGCTGTGGTTCGCGCTTTTGATACGCGCCCCGAAGTAAAGGAACAAATTGAAAGTATGGGCGCAGAGTTTCTTGAGCTTGACTACGAAGAACCCGAAGATACGGGATCAGGCGATGGTTATGCAAAAGAAATGAGTAAAGCATTCATTGATGCTGAAATGGCACTCTTTGCAGAACAAGCCAAAGATGTTGATATTATTATTACCACAGCGATGATCCCGGGCAAACCAGCGCCTAAGTTAATTACAGAAGCCATGGTTCATTCAATGAAACCCGGTTCAATTATTGTTGATTTAGCGGCCGCGGGTGGTGGTAATTGTGCCTTAACCGTTCCGGGTAAAGTTGCTAATGTTGGTGGTGTTAAAATTATTGGTTACACAGATTTAGTTTCTCGTTTACCCAATCAAGCATCACAGCTCTATTCAAATAATTTGGTTAATTTAACTAAATTAGTGTGTCCAAATAAAGACGGTACCATTACGGTTGATTTTGAAGATCAAGTGGTTCGAAATATGACCGTCGTTAATCATGATGAAATTACCTTTCCGCCACCACCAATTCAAGTCAGTGCGGCACCCACTAAACCTGCTCCAGTAAAAATTAAAGCAGTCGATGTGAAAGAAGAACCCGCATCACAAACTAAAAAGCATCTGTTTATGGCAATAGGCGCGTTATTGTTTGCTTGGGTGGCCAGTGTTGCTCCCGCGGATTTTCTCTCTCATTTCACTGTTTTTGTGCTTTCTTGTGTTATTGGTTACAACGTGGTGTGGAATGTCAGTCATTCGCTGCATACGCCTTTAATGAGTGTTACTAATGCCATTTCGGGCATTATTATTGTTGGCGCTTTGTTACAAATAGGGCAAGACAATATATTGATACAAATACTTGCGGGGATTGCGGTGCTCATTGCCACAATAAATATTGTTGGTGGCTTTGTAGTGACCAAACGTATGTTAAAAATGTTTAGAAGATAAGGGGCGCATTGATGGAATTTTCTCAAGGGTTAATTAGCGCAGCTTATATTGTTGCTGCATTATTATTTATTTTTAGTCTTTCAGGGTTAAGTAAGCAAGAAACGGCTGAAACAGGTAATTGGTATGGCATCACGGGTATGGCCGTTGCTTTAATCGCAACCATTGCCGACCCACGTGTCGATAATGTTTTAGTGATATTTATTACCATGTCAGTTGGCGCTTTTATTGGTTTACATTTAGCCAAAAAAGTTGAAATGACGCAGATGCCAGAGTTGGTCGCTATTTTACATAGTTTTGTTGGCCTAGCGGCGGTACTTGTTGGCTTTAACAGTTATTTTGAAATGGACCACTCTTTAGCGTTTAACCTAACCGACACCCAACAAATGGAGACCAACATTCATTTAGTTGAAGTATTCTTAGGTGTTTTTATTGGCGCGGTAACCTTTACCGGTTCAATTGTCGCTTTTGCTAAATTACGCGGTGTTATTAGCTCTTCAGCATTGATGTTGCCACATCGCCATAAGTTAAATTTAGTAGCAGGTATTGTTACTTTAGTTTTACTTATTAGCTTTGTTCAAAGTGATGGCGCTATTAATCCACTATACATGATGGCCTTTATTGCACTTGTCTTTGGTTGGCATTTAGTCGCTTCAATTGGCGGTGCTGATATGCCTGTTGTTGTCTCTATGCTCAATTCATATTCTGGATGGGCAGCCGCAGCCGCAGGTTTTATGCTTAACAACGATTTGTTAATTGTAACCGGCGCTTTGGTGGGGTCATCAGGGGCAATACTGTCATACATTATGTGTAAGGCGATGAATCGTTCTTTTATTAGTGTTATTGCTGGAGGTTTTGGTACCGATGTTGTTATTGATAACGATACTGATTATGGCGATCACATTGAAATAAATGCCGAGGCTGTTGCTGATCTGTTGCGCGGAGCTAAATCCGTTATTATTACGCCAGGTTATGGTATGGCTGTAGCGCAAGCTCAATATCCTGTTTATGAAATGACTCAAGCGTTAAAAGCGAAAGGGATCGATGTGCGTTTTGCTATTCATCCGGTTGCAGGGCGCTTGCCTGGACATATGAATGTTTTATTAGCGGAAGCAAAAGTTCCATATGATATTGTTTTTAGTATGGATGAAATTAATGATGACTTCCCTACAACCGATGTTGTTTTGGTGATTGGGGCAAATGACACGGTAAATCCTGCAGCTGCAGAAGATCCAACCAGCCCTATTGCCGGTATGCCAGTGCTAGAAGTATGGAATGCTAAACAAGTCATTGTCTTTAAACGTTCAATGAGTACCGGTTATGCTGGGGTTCAAAACCCATTATTCTTTAAAGAAAATACTCAGATGTTATTTGGTGATGCTAAAGACTCTGTTGAAAAAATATTTAAAGCACTGTAATTAACTTTACATTGAGTAATAAAAACCAGTGATCGTTCACTGGTTTTTTTTGCTTAGCACTATTTGTTTTCTTAACACTAATAGGGTCTAACGCTGGTAGTACTTTGTTTGTTATGATAATTAGTAATAATCTAAAAAGGTGAGAAAGATATTTTGATAGAACAATGGATAGGTACGATCAATGGTTATTTATGGGGCAGTGTGCTTATCTATTTACTGACCGGTTGTGGTATTTGGTTTACTTGGCGATTAAAGTGCCTGCAAATAACTCACTTTACTCACATGTTTACGTTACTTAAATTAAGTCGTAAAACAGACAGCCAAGGCATCTCTTCTTTTCAAGCATTATGTACTTCGCTTGCCGCCCGTGTCGGCACCGGAAATTTAATGGGGGTAGCTGTCGCTATTACCTTAGGTGGCGCTGGTGCTGTTTTTTGGATGTGGCTTATTGCTCTTGTTGGTATGGCAACTGCCTTTGCTGAAAGTGCATTAGGCCAACTCTACAAAGAAAAAGACGCCAACGGAAACTTTCGTGGTGGTCCTGCTTATTACATGAGCAAAGGCTTAAAAAGTAGAAAACTTGCGGTGACTTTTTCGCTGTGTTTATTTTTCGGATATGGTTTTGTTTTTAGCTCAGTGCAAGCCCATTCAATTACCAGTGCTTTTGACGGCTCTTTTGGTATTAACCCGTTATTTACCGGCATTGTCATTACTATAGCAACGGCCTTTATTGTTTTTGGTGGTTTGAAAAACATCGCTCGTTTTGCAGAAATAACGGTACCTTTTATGGGGCTTGCTTATTTATTAGTCTGTCTAGCGGTCATCTTTTTAAATATTGAAAAAATCCCTGCCATTATTAGCGATATATTTGCTTCTGCTTTTGGTTTAAAAGAAGCGGGCAGCGGCTTAGTTGGTGCGGCAATAGTCCAAGGCATAAAACGTGGACTCTATTCTAATGAAGCGGGGATGGGGAGCTCACCCAATGCCGCTGCCGCCGCAGTACCTTATCCTCCTCATCCTGTTTCACAAGGTTATATACAAATGCTTGCTGTGTTTTTTGACACTATTGTTATTTGTTCTTGTACCGCTTTTCTTATTTTATTATTCAAAGAAACAGGTAGCGATGCACAAGGGATACAATTAACTCAGCAAGCGTTAGCTTATCAAGTGGGCGCATGGGGTAGCGATTTTATTACTATCGCTATATTACTGTTTGGTTTCACCTCAATTGTTGCCAACTTTGCTTATGCTGAAAATAATTTGAAGTATTTAAATATGGATAATCCACTTGGACATTGGTTTTTACGTTGTGGATTTTTGGCGATGTTGATTTTTGGTTCAGTAGCGAGTTTACCTCAAGTTATTGCTTTAGCTGATTTATCTACAGGGCTTATGACGGTAGTTAATGTCACGGCTTTATTACTCTTGTCTAAAGTTGTGGTGAGTATTACTCAAGACTATCATAAGCAACATAACCAAGGAAAATTGCCGAGCTATAAGCCAAGTGAAAGCGAGCATAATCGTTTTAATTTGACGAAAGGGATCTGGCAAAAATAGTCTGATGAATAATCTTTAAACTATGCTAGAATGCGCGCCTTAATTTTGGGTTTCGTTTTTTTTTGATAAGTGGTGATATATGAGTGTTGATGCAATAGGGTTGTCGGCTGAACTATTAAAGGCAGTTAAAGCCTGTGGTTATAAAACGTTGACGCCTGTTCAGCAGCAAGCTATACCGCTTATTCGGTCTGGGGTTGATCTACTGGCAAGTGCGCAAACAGGTACCGGTAAAACAGCCGCTTTTAGTTTACCAATACTAGAGGCTTTAGCTAAAATTCCGAGTGATAATAATTCATCAAAAACCATTCGCGCACTTATTTTAACGCCAACGCGTGAGCTTACTCAACAAGTTGCCCGTAATATCGAAAGCTATAGTGAATTTCTACCATTAAGCTGCGGTGCTGTTTATGGTGGTGTAAATATGCCACCACAAACTAGAATGTTAAAGCAAGGTGTTGATGTACTTGTTGCTACACCTGGGCGTCTACTTGAGCATGTAGTGGCGAGAAATGTAGATTTATCACAAGTTAAATTTCTTGTTTTAGATGAAGCTGACCGTATGCTAGATATGGGTTTTTTAAATGACATTCAGCAATTAATCAGTGTTATTAAGCAAAAACATCAAACATTGATGTTTTCAGCAACATTTTCAAATAAAGTGAAAACGTTAGCTAAACAAGTCTTGCATACGCCAAAAACCTTAGAAGTTTCACGCCAAAATTCAACATCAGGCAAGGTTAAACAATCAGTTTATTGGGTATCAGAAACACGTAAATGTGAATTATTATCAGAATTGATTGGTATTAATAATTGGCAGCAAGTACTTGTTTTTGCAGGTACCAAAGAAAGTGCAAATATACTCGCTAAAGAACTTAAGCTTGACGGAATTAAGTCGGCGTTGTGTCATGGTGATAAAACACAAGGCGCAAGAAACAAAGCCCTTGAACAATTTACGGAAGGAAAAGTTCGCGTGCTTGTTGCTACCGATGTTGCAGCTCGAGGATTAGATATTCCTGATTTACCTTACGTTGTTAACTTTCACTTGCCTTATCTTGCTGAAGATTATGTGCACCGTATTGGCCGTACAGGCCGAGCAGGAAAGTCTGGTACGGCAATTTCACTAGTTAGCCCTAAAGATGAACAGTTTTTAGAAAATATCGAAGCATTAATTGGTCGAACTTTTGAACGAACAATTGTCCCTGGCTATGAACTAGAACGTGCTTTACCAGCACAATATGCTGAAAAAGAAGATAAACCTCTAAAGAAAAGCCGTTACAAAGCGACACAAGAGAAAAACCAATTAATAGCCCGTAAAAAGGCAGACAGTACGCCTGCGGCTAAACGACGTGCAAAAGTGGCCAAAAAAGCCAAACCAGCGCCTACCGGCAAACGTAGATAATTTATTGTTGAACAGTACTTATGGCACACACCTTAGTTGATATACCCTTTGAACAACGCCATCAGTGCTGGTTTTGTGGCGAGCCATCTGAATTAATATTTGGCTTTCCGCATCAATATTTTCTAGTTTTTGATTGCTCTCATCCACCATTATCTGTACCTAGTTGTCGTGAATGTACTTCTTTAGCGAGAAAGGCAAAGCAGCATTCTATTTGGGCTGTTGCCAATAATGTTAAGCACTTTTTAGCACAAACCTATCAAAAAGATTTAGCGATAGGTATCAATTGGACGAAAGAAGAGCTTGCCGATAGTGAGTTTGAAAGCGGAAATTTTGTTGGCTTTCAAAAAAGTGCTTGGATGATGTATGAAATAGCCAAACAACGCTTAAATTATCAAGGCTGGTTATTGTCGCTTGAGGGCGTCGAACTCGATGTTGATTATATTGGCACCGAGTTTACTTTTGATGGGGTAACTTACCCAAGTGTTGATCTTGCTATTGAGCACTTTATTGAAACCTATGACTTGTCGGCTGAAAACTTTAAAAAAGCACTATCAATTGTCGGCATTGACAAATTTGGCAAAGCGGTAAGGTTTTGCCGCCTGCTTATTGGCAGAACGCCAGAGCAACAAAAATTAGCGCTTCGCTATTTTGCAGAAGACGAAAAATTAAGCTAAGTTAATCTCACTAGACTAAACTTAGCTTACGGTCTTTAAATATTTTTCTTTGATATAGCGCTTTGTCGGCGCGTTTAAAAAAACTTGCTTGCGTATCCATCCTGTCCATAAAAGTATGCCCTAAACTACAACTGACTTGATGTTTTGATAATAAAGGATCACGAGTCATTGCGCTGTATATCCGCTGTTCAATAACGAGTAGAGAATCTAGCGTGGCATTTTCAACAATGATTGAAAACTCATCACCACCAAATCGAAATAAACTATCAGAATCTCGAACACTTTCTTTAAGCGCCAAAGAAAACTGAATCAAGACATCATCACCTAAATTGTGGCCATGACTGTCGTTAATTAATTTAAACTTATCGAGGTCGCAGACGATTAAACCGACTTTACTATTTTGGCGGTTTGCATGGTGCATAGCACGCTTTAACTGCTCATCAAAACATCGACGGTTATTTAAAGAGGTTAATCCATCTTGCATCGCTAACAGCAAAGCTTCCTGATACTGTAAAGCATTATTTAATGGGTGAATTAAATACTGGTGTAACTCGTTAAGTATCTTATAATTAGTAATGCTTATTGGTGAATTAATGGCGTAGGTCAAAATACCAACAAACTTTTGGTTTAGTTTTAATTCAAAACTACGTTCATTTTTACCTTGTCTACTCCCTCTAATCGAAGCGGTCATATCACCTTTCTTGAAATATAGACCTGAAAAATCGACATACTTAGCTGCTTCCATTGCAAAAATATTGAGTAAACGATCAAGCTCTAGCGATGTTTGGAGTTGTTCCATTAACGCTAATTTTCTATTAGATTTTTCATGGTCAGGACTATCAAACACTTTAAAAGCGTTATATTGAAAAGCCTGATTATCTACTAAATTTAATGTCTGCATATCATCACCTGATTATTTTATCAGATATGATTAAGCAATTTTTATACCTAAATTTATTTTAAAGTGGTTATTTTTATAGTATTGATATTAAATGAGTTTATATTAATAAAATCTTTGACGAATTTTTGACAATTCATTAATGGCAAGGAGTTGCCGCTGTCAAACTACCGATAATTGCTTTAGACTCAGTAGTGCTCACTCTATTTTTATAAATTTAATACCGATGCGAATGATAAAATAAGGATTTTTTGTGACAGGTCATTTTGAACTCTTAGCTATTCTATCAAGTGCTGTACTTATTGTTTGGTTATTTCGCCGTTTACACTTACCGGCAATTTTAGCCTACTTAGTGGCAGGTATGCTGGTTGGTGATCATGGTTTATCTTTGGTTCAAGACCAAGTGGATTACGATCACTTTGCTGAGTTAGGTATCGTCTTTTTACTTTTTACCCTAGGCTTAGAATTTTCATTACCTAAATTAATCGCCATGCGCCATCTGGTCTTAGCGGTTGGTAGTCTTCAAGTAGGTATTTCGCTAGCTTTTTTTATGGGCATTGCTTTGTTGTTTGGTCAGACATTTGCTAGTGCTTTGATTATTGGTGGTATTATAGCGCTTTCTTCAACAGCCATCGTTATTCGGCAATTGAGTGAAACGGGCGCAATGAAAAGAAAGTCTGGGCAGCTCTCTGTTGCTATCTTACTTTTTCAGGATGTAGCCGTTGTTCCCTTATTAATTATCATCCCGATGTTTGCCCAAGAGTCTGATAGTTCAATGGTTGTTGAGCTACTGATTGCTCTAGTTAAAGGCGTCTTTGTCGTTACCTTGTTAATGTTTGCCGGAAAATGGTTGCTACCACGTTTATTTAATTTAGTGGCGCAAGTTAGAACCGATGAATTATTTGTTTTAACAACCTTATTAGTTACCTTAGTCGCATCATCATTGACGCAATGGTTTGGCTTATCTATGGCTTTAGGGGCTTTTCTCGCAGGTATGATGTTAGGTGAAAGCCAGTACAAGTATCAGCTTGAAGCCGATATTCGGCCTTATCGTGATATCTTGCTAGGTTTATTTTTTGTAACGGTCGGTATGAAACTCGACATCGGCATCGTTTATTCCTCACCATTGGTTATTATCGGCGTTATGGTCAGCTTTATGGTGGTTAAGATACTCATTATCGCCTTCTTAGCAAAACGCGCAGGAGAAGCGGCTAAAGATGCTTGGGCTGCAGGTATTATGTTGGCACAGATGGGTGAATTTGGTTTTGTGCTTATCGCTTTAGCCAATCAGGTTAAATTGTTACCGGTTGAAACTGCTTCTATCTTGTTAGGCGCAGGTGTATTGAGTATGGCGATAACACCTTATATGATTAACAATGCTCGTCGTTGGTCGTTGATGTTGAGTAACGAAAAGCCCATAGATACCGATCATTTAGCTGAACTTCCCGAGCAAACAGAGTTAAGTGACCATGTCATTATTTGTGGTTTTGGTCGAATTGGCCAAACGGTGAGTCGCTTTTTAAAGCAAGAGTCGATTAAGTTTGTTGCTATCGATATTGACCCACTTAGGGCAACAAAAGCGCGTGAAGCAGGAGAAAATGTGCTTTTTGGCTCATCAAGACAAACTGAATTATTACAAGCAGCTCACTTGTCGAAAGCTAAGCTTGTTGTTATTGCTTTTGGTGAGGACAAACAATCACTTGAGGTTATTCAAAAAGTTAGATCATTATCACCCGATGTTCCTATCCTTGTCCGCACTCGAAATGACGATCAACTACAAGCATTGCAAGAAGCGGGTGCTAATCAAGTGGTACCAGAGAGTTTAGAGGGCAGCTTAATGCTGGTCTCTCAAGTGTTATCTTTAACCGGAGTGCCTTTCTCTCGTATTATTCGCCGTGTACAAAAAGAACGTAAAGACCACTACAGCCATTTGCATGGGTTTTTTCAGGGTGAGCATACTGACATGAGCCCTGATGCTATGGATCGCATTGAATTCGCTAATGGGATTATATTAACGGAAAACTCTTATGCTAATGGGCATTCTATAGCGTCACTGAATTTATCGGCAAAACGGGTCACGGTGGTTGCGCTTCGCCGTAACAATATTGAATCAGAGCAACCCGATGAAGCCACTATTCTTCAAGCTCAGGATACCCTGATTGTACGCGGAAAGCCTCGACGAGTAGAACGAGCAGAGCGCTTTGTTCAAAAGGGGGTTTAGCTTTTCCTTTGACTGTCCGCAGTGTTGTTAGGTCTAGATGAGTATAACGAGCAGGACATTTCATCCAAGAGAGGGGAACTTTTTCTTGGATGTCCGCAGTGTTGTTAGGTCTAGATTAGTATAACGAGCAGGACATTTTATCCAAGAGAGGGGTAACTTATTTCTTGGTTGTCCGCAGTGTTGTTAGGTCTAGATGAGTATAACGAGCAGGACATTTCATCCAAGAGAGGGGGAATTTTTTCTTGGTTGTCCGCAGTGTACTAAGCCAATAAACGCCTTGTTCAACAAGGCGTTTACTTTATTACTTTAGCAATGGATCGCTATTCAAGAGATAAAAATTTTCTAATCGCAGTCTCTTGCTCCATAGCATCTTCAAATCCCAGTTTAATTAACTGCCGACAATAATTTTTTTCAAATAATAAATAACTAACAATACTTGATTCAGAGTCATTAGAGATACCTACGCTGCGTAATAATAAACGTATCGATAGTGGTAGGTCTGAAAAATACTCTACGGCCATGGCATTAAAGTCATGACTGGGATTAAGGAGAAATGATGATATCGGTTTTAAACCATCTTTTTCTTTTCTAAGTTCTGGTGGTATAAGTTTTATTGTTTCATTAATTCGTTCTAGACGTTCAATATCGCTGTGTAATGTATCTGAGAAAATAGTATCAAGTAAATGACCGGCAACAGTAGAGGTTGTCGGAGGATGAGGATTATTCACTTTACTATGAAGTGGTGCTTTAGGTTGATCAACACCAACAATAAACAAATTTTCTCCACCTAAGTGTATCGCAGGGCTTAACGGTGAAAGTTGATGTATAGACCCATCACCATAATGCTCTTGGCGAATTTTGATTGAAGGAAACACAAGGGGAATAGCGGCAGAAGCCATTAAGTGCTCACTATTAATTTGGCAAGGCTCACCACGACGTTTAGCGCGAAACCAAGGAGAAATAGACTCATCAGATTGATAAAAACTAATTGAATCGCCATTACTGTAACTTGATGCAGTAATAGAAACTGCAGATAAATAGCCACGTAAAATATTGGTGTCGATACGTTTAAAGTCGACCACCATATTCAGTAAGTCACGAAGTGGCGCGTTGTTTAGTAAACTACGCGCACTTTTATTGGCATAATCTGCTTGGAAACTTGCCAGCATACCTTTCGCCAAATGTGAGAAAACCCGAATACCATCACTATGGTATATTCGACTGGTATTAATATTCTTCCAAACCCATTCTAATTTTTTTACCCCCAAATGAAAGCATGAAGAATAACAGGCTAGCGCTGTGGTATTTATAGCACCAGCAGAGGTGCCACATATAATGGGAAAGGGGATGCCATGATTTCTAGGGACAAATTTTGATATGGCAGAAAGCACACCTACTTGATAAGCCGCTCGAGCGCCACCGCCAGTAAGTACTAAAGCATTCTTACTGTCTTTATAACTTCTTTTATTCAACATGTATATCGCAGTCTTCTTCGTATAACTTAAGTGTAATCAGTTTTTTAACCTGGTGCTAGCTTAACGAGTCAAAAAATAGATTGAAATGACTAAGGCAAAAAAAAGCCTGCAGAAGCAGGCTTTTTAAAATGACATAGAATTATTATCTAGTAAAACAGTACACTTGATTGAACAAATAACATCTACTAAAAAATAAGTTTAGCTGCTAACGCGTTCGTTAGCTGCGTCTATCAATGGTTGCGATCCGGTTTGCAAAATAGCTAAGTTTTCAGAAACAACTTTCTTTGGTAACTTTGAAATCATCAAAGAACCTGTTTTAACTGAACCATTAGACGATGCAAACGCCAACAGATTCTGTCCATTACACTCAATACCATGAAAGATAGTGCGAATTTTTAATCTATTCGTTTTTAAGAACGAACGCATGCGTTTCTTGTCGTCTGCAGCTACATACTGGCAAACGCTTTGAGCGATGTCAGCAGCTTGTGCTTTCGGCGCCGATACAACAGACGTTAATGTTAAAATAGTGATGGTAGAAGCTAGTAATAATTTTTTCATTTTAGTAACCTTGTAATTAATTTAGTTAGTAAAGGAAAAAACCACGGGATGTACCTTGTATAACGAGGTGACTCCGCTGTCATAGAATTTATATATAAAACATAAATCCCTTAGACCGGTGGTTTTGCGTAACACGATTTCACGTGTTTTGCCTTTTCTTTGTCCCTTTTAGTATTGCGAATTGAGCCAATAAATGCAAGAAAAATGTGTAATACGCTAGTGACATGCGTAAAGAAATTTAATAAAAAAAACACTTTTATCAATTTTTTTTCAAATAGAACATGTGCTTAATCGAATGGTGACTATCAAAACCATTAAGTGAACTTTAATGTAATGTTAAAATATAGAGTAAAAAAAAAGAGCTAAAGCTCTTTTTTTATTTAATCGTATGATTAATATGCCGCTAGGTTATTAAAATTTCATTTCAGGGACATGCTCAGGAACAATTAATTCACCTTCAGTGAGTTTTATTATTTCCTCAATACTGACCCCTGGTGCTCGCTCTAATAAATGAAACTTGCCATCTTTAATTTCGATAAAGGCTAAATCAGTGAGTACTCTTTTAATACAACACTTACCTGTTAACGGTAAAGTGCAGTTAGATAAAAGTTTTGAAACACCATGTTTAGAAGCGTGAGTCATAGTAACAATAATATTGTCAGCACCCGCAACTAAATCCATAGCACCGCCCATACCTTTAATCAGCTTGCCTGGGATCATATATGAAGCAATGTTACCGTTTACATCGACCTCAAAGGCACCTAGTACTGTTAAGTCGACATGTCCGCCACGTATCATTGCGAATGACTCGGCACTATCAAAGATAGAGGCACCTTTTGCCATCGTGACCGTTTGTTTACCGGCATTAATTAAATCTGCATCAATTTCGTCTTCGGTGGGAAACTGTCCCATGCCAAGTAAACCATTTTCAGATTGAAGCATCACTTCTATTCCCGCAGGAATATAGTTAGCAACTAACGTTGGAATACCTATACCTAAGTTAACGTAATAACCGTCTTGTAATTCTTGTGCTACACGTTGTGCTAGCTGTTCTCTTGTTAAAGCCATTGTTTAGTCTCCGGAATTATTTATGACTGAGCAGTACGAACAGTTCGTTGTTCAATGCGTTTTTCAAATGTACCTAAAATCAATCGATTAACATAGATACCTGGTGTATGGATTTGGTCTGGGTCTAGCTCGCCAGGTTCAACTATCTCTTCAACTTCAACGACGGTAATTTTGCCTGCCGTTGCTGCCATAGGATTAAAGTTACGTGCTGTTTTTCTAAAAACCAAATTACCGTAACGGTCGGCTTTCCAGGCTTTAACAATTGCAAAGTCACCTTTAATTGCGGGCTCAAGGATATACATTCTACCGTCTATTTCACGCTCTTCTTTACCTTCTGCTACCGGTGTTCCATAACCTGTTGCCGTAAAAAAAGCAGGTATACCAGCACCACCAGCTCGCATTTTTTCAGCTAAAGTGCCTTGTGGTGTGAGTTCTACTTCTAATTCACCATTCATCATTTGACGTTCAAATTCAGCGTTTTCACCAACATATGATGCAACAATTTTTTTGATTTGACGGTCTTGCAGTAACACACCTAAACCGAAATCATCGACACCACAGTTATTTGAAACCATCGTTAATGCTTTAGTGCCTTTGCGCTTTATTTCACTAATTAGATTTTCTGGGATACCACATAAACCAAAGCCACCCGAGATAACGGTCATGCCGTCTTCAAGTCCTGCCATCGCTTCTTCATAGCTTGCTACTACTTTGTCAAATCCGGCCATTATTTAATCCTCATTACATTTATTTCTATAGAGTATTTATCATACATCGTCATTTATTATTATATTTATTACTGTGCACGGTAGGCATTAGAAACTTTAGATGCCGGGGTTTTACCTAATTTATCACTGATAAACCAACCGGCATGGACTAATTTATCTAAATTAATACCGCTATTAATACCTAAACCATTGAGTAAATAAACCACATCTTCAGTGGCAACATTACCTGAAGCGCCCTTAGCATAAGGGCAACCACCCGATCCAGCAATGGCACTATCAATAACGGCAATACCATTTTGTAAAGCGGTGTAAATGTTAGTTAACGCCTGACCATAGGTATCATGAAAATGAACCGCTAGTTTAGCCTTAGGTACACGGGCACTAACCGCTTGTAACATCTTCTGTACATTAACAGGTGTGCCTACACCAACCGTATCGCCAAGCGATATTTCATAACAGCCCATTTGGTAAAGTTTTTCAGCCACTTCAGCCACTTTTTCTGGTGATACTTCACCCTCGTAAGGACAACCGACAACACAAGAAACATAGCCTCGTACCGGAATGTTTAATTTTTTGGCTGCAGCCATTATCGGTTCAAATCGCTCAAGGCTTTCAGCAATTGAACAGTTAATGTTTTTTTGACTAAACGCTTCAGAGGCCGCGCCAAAAATGGCAACTTCGCTGGCATTAACCGCTACAGCCGCTTCAAAACCTTTCATATTTGGCGTGAGGGCAGCGTAAGTGACCCCTTTTTTACGTGCTATTCCATTGAAAACATCAGTCGATGTTGCCATTTGAGGCACCCATTTCGGAGAAACAAAGCTGCCACTCTCAATGTAAGTGACTCCGGCATCACTGAGCAGATTAATTAAGGCAATTTTATCTTCGGCACTGATTTGTTGTTTTTCATTTTGTAGGCCATCACGCGGGCCAACCTCAACGATTTTTACTTTTTTAGGTAAGGTATTATTAGCAAGGGAGCTCATTATGATTCCTGTGGCGTAAAAGCAAGTAATTCGCTGCCGCCATCAACCATGTCACCTTCGGCGTAGAATAAGGTATCAATGGTACCGTCTTCAGGTGCTCGAATGGTGTGCTCCATTTTCATCGCTTCCATGATCATTAAGGGTTGGTCCTTAGTCACACTATCGCCGGCTTTGACTAACACGCTGACCATAGTACCGTTCATCGGTGCTAATAGGCCGCCATGATTATCATCAGCATTGTTGTCACCACAATCAGGTTTAATATGAATAAAGTTAAAAACGCCATTTTGACGATATAAGCTAATTTGATCACCTGAACTGTCAATGTTGTGGGCGATAGTGGCTTGACTGCGATAGCCATCAATACTGACATGGAGTGTGTCACCGGCAATTCGACCTTGGCAATCAACTGTTCGTCCTGCAACTGAAATTAAATAGTAACTACGATTACCTTGACGTTTCTGTTCAACAGTCACTGGATATTCAATATCATTATGAGCAAGAACTACTCGGTGATTATGCGCTTCGTTAGAGCGCCACGCCGAGGTATTATTCCAAGGAGAAAAAGGATCTTTGGTCGTTGCTGCTTTTTGTTTCGCTTGTTCAGCCAGTGAAAGCACTAAATACAAAGCTGCCATCGGTAATTCGTCGGCTAACGCTTGTTTGTTATCATGAAATATTTCACTGTCGTATTTCTCGATAAAGCTGGTATCTATTTCTTCATTAATAAACGGTTTTGATGTCGCTAAGTTATAAAGAAAATCAATATTGGTGGTAACACCTTTAATACGATATTCCGACAAGGCTTTTGTTAAGCGTTGCAGTGCTTTTTCACGATTTTCATCCCAGACAATTAGCTTGGCTATCATAGGATCGTAAAATACACTCACCTCATCACCTTGACGAACACCGGTATCAACACGAACATGTGCGCTTTCTGCTGGCGGTTGTAAAAAATCTAGCGTGCCCGTTGCGGGTAAAAAATCATTATTTGGGTCTTCAGCGTAAATTCGCGCTTCAAAAGAGTGGCCATTAATGACTAACTGTTCTTGTGTTTTTGGTAAAACTTCACCAGCAGCAACTCTTAATTGCCATTCGACTAGATCTTGGCCACTGATCATTTCAGTCACCGGGTGCTCTACTTGTAAGCGAGTGTTCATTTCCATAAAGTAGAATGAACCGTCAACATCCAGTAAAAATTCTACCGTGCCTGCGCCTTGATAACCAATAGCCTGGGCAGATTTTATCGCAGATTCGCCCATCGCTTTACGTAGCTTTTCACTCATTTTAAAGGCTGGCGCTTCTTCAATAACTTTTTGATGACGGCGTTGCACTGAACAATCACGTTCAAATAAGTAAACGGCATGTTGATGATTATCACAAAATACTTGAATTTCAACATGGCGAGGTTGTGTTAGATACTTTTCAACCAGCATTCTATCATCACCAAAGGATGACATTGCTTCACGTTTAGCGGCAGCAAAACCTTCACTAAACTCAGCTTCGCTCCACACTTGTCGCATGCCTTTACCACCACCACCGGCGGTAGCTTTTAACAATACCGGATAGCCCATATCGTCAGCCGCTTTTTTAATGATGGCTTCGGATTGATCATCACCATGATAACCAGGGACTAAGGGAACATTGGCTTTTTCCATAATGTTTTTAGCGGCAGACTTTGACCCCATCGCTTCAATGGCCGCAACGGGCGGACCAATAAAAACGATGTTTTCATCGCTACATCGACGACAAAAGTCAGCATTTTCTGAGAGAAAACCATAACCAGGGTGAATGGCTTGAGCGCCAGTACGTTTTGCTGCTTCAATCACTTTCTCTGATAATAAATAGCTTTCGCGAGAGGGCGATGGACCAAGGTAAATGGCTTCATCAGCCATGTTGACATGAAGCGAGTCAGCATCAGCATCAGAATATACGGCAACGGTTAAAATACCCATTTTACGAGCAGTTTTAATTACGCGACAGGCGATTTCACCACGGTTGGCAATAAGAATTTTAGTAAACATTTTAGCTGTTTTAGTTGTTAGTTGAGACATGTTTTTATCCTTCACTCGTCGGTTCTTTTTGCCAGCTTGCTGGTCGTTTTTCAAAAAAAGCAGTTAAGCCTTCTTGGCCTTCTGCAGAAACGCGAATTGATGCGATGCGTTCACTGGTCATGCTAAGTAATTCAAGATTAATTTCTTGATAAGCGACATCTAAAGCAAGTTGTTTTGCTTGACGAACGGCTTTCGGGCCGTTGCTCAATATTGTACTCACCATATCAATAACGGTGCTTTCTAACGCTTCTAACGAAACAATCTCATCAACTAAGCCTAACTGTTGCGCTTTGTCTGCAAAGAAACGTTCTGCCGTTTGAAAGTATCGACGACTGGCTTTTTGGCCAATAGCATTGACGACATAAGGGCTGATGGTCGCAGGAATTAAACCTAATTTAACTTCACTGAGACAAAAGCTGGCTTTATTGCTGGCGATAACAATGTCACAACAACTGGCTAAACCCACTGCGCCGCCAAAAGCAGCACCTTGTATTTGTGCAATAGTGGTTTGCGGTAGAAAATTAAGTGCATGTAACATCTGAGCAAGCGCGTTAGCATCACGTAAGTTTTCTTCATATGAGTAACTGGCCATGCGCTTCATCCACGCTAAGTCAGCCCCAGCAGAAAAACTTTTGCCAGTCGATGCGAGTATCATCAGGTGAATATCGTCGCGTTGGGCTATTTCGATAAATATCATCGTTAATTGGGCGATAATTTTGTCGTCAAAAGCATTGTGCTTGTCAGGATTATTTAAGGTAACTGTTGCTACCCCGTAACGGTCTACGTTAAATAATACTTGACCGGTATTGATCTCTTTTAATGGTGTCATCTTGTTCAGCCCTACATTCTAAAGATACCAAATTTGGTATCCTCAATAGGTTTATTCAACGAAGCAGAAATGGCTAAACCTAATATTTGACGAGTATCAGCAGGGTCAATAATACCATCATCCCATAAGCGAGCTGAAGCATAGTAAGGGTGGCCTTGATGCTCATAAGTATCAATAATCGGTTGTTTAAAGTCAGCTTCTTCTTGCTCGCTCCACGGTTCACCGAGTTTGTCTTTTTGGTCACGTTTAACTTGTGCTAAAACGCCAGCCGCTTGTTCACCGCCCATCACTGAAATACGGGCATTTGGCCACATAAATAAGAAGCGTGGATCGTAAGCACGACCACACATACCATAGTTACCTGCGCCGAAACTACCACCAATTAGCACGGTAAATTTGGGGACTTGTGCCGTGGCAACGGCGGTGACCATTTTTGCACCATGCTTAGCTATACCGCCTGCTTCGTATTGCTTACCGACCATAAATCCGGTGATGTTTTGTAAGAAGACTAAAGGAATTTTTCGTTGTGCACATAATTCAATAAAATGAGCACCTTTTTGAGCTGATTCGCCAAAGAGAATGCCGTTATTGGCGATAATGCCTACGGGGTAGCCAAATATCCGTGCAAAACCACAGACTAAAGTCGTGCCATAAAGGGCTTTAAATTCATCAAAATTACTACCATCAACGACACGGGCGATAATTTCACGAATATCAAAAGGTTGGCGGGCATCTTTGGGTACCACACCGTATATTTCTTGTGCGTCGTAAGCGGGCTCAACAATAGGTTGAATATTCATGGTTACCGGTTTAACACGATTTAAATTACCAACGATACTGCGGGCAATTTCTAAAGCGTGATGATCATTTTGTGCGTAATGATCGGCGACACCAGAGGTACGACAATGTATGTCTGCGCCACCTAAGTCTTCAGCACTAACGACTTCGCCAGTCGCGGCTTTAACTAACGGCGGTCCAGCTAAAAATATAGTGCCTTGTTCTTTAACAATAATAGATTCATCGGCCATTGCGGGTACATAAGCGCCACCTGCAGTACAAGAGCCCATAACAACAGCAATTTGCGGTATGGCTTGTGCTGACATATTTGCTTGATTAAAGAATATGCGACCAAAGTGTTCTCTATCAGGGAAAACCTCGTCTTGGTTAGGCAAGTTAGCGCCACCAGAGTCGACTAAATAAATACAGGGTAAGTTGTTTTCTTGGGCAATCGTTTGTGCGCGAAGATGTTTTTTTACCGTTAGCGGAAAATAGGTTCCGCCTTTTACGGTAGCGTCGTTAGCGACAATAACACACTCTTGTCCACCAACTCGGCCAATGCCGGTGATAATACCAGCAGCGGGAACATCTGCTTCATAAACTTCATAAGCGGCTAGTTGAGATAATTCTAAAAATGGTGAGCCAGCATCAAGTAGGGCATTAACGCGATCGCGTGGTAATAATTTACCGCGAGATAAATGACGATCACGGCTGCGCTGTCCGCCACCTAATTTTATTTGCTCAAGCTTTACTTTTAAATCGTCTACTTGAACTTGCATATGAGCAGCGTTTTCAATGAATTCTGGGCTGCGTACATTGATTTTTGAAATTATTTTAGCCACGATATTTGCCTTTATTATGGAATTTTATCAGTAAGAACATTAGCTTTAATGTTACGCGCTAAACAAGAGCAGTGTGGCTCTCATCAGCCTCTCTAAATCGAGAGGCTGTAGCAAGTTATAACCTTATATAGACTCGGCGAATAACTCTCGACCTATTAGCATACGACGAATTTCTGAAGTACCTGCGCCAATTTCATATAATTTAGCATCACGTAACAAACGACCTGCTGGAAATTCATTGATGTAACCATTTCCGCCAAGTAATTGAATAGCATCTAAGGCCATTTTTGTCGCAAGTTCTGCAGCAACTAAGATAACACCGGCCGCATCTTTACGTGTGGTTTCACCTCTGTCGGCCGCTTGTGCACATAAATAAGCATAAGATTTAGCCGCATTCATTTGGGTGTACATATCGGCAATTTTACCTTGGATCAATTGGAACTCACCAATGGATTGACCGAACTGTTTGCGGTCATGAATATAAGGAACAACTAAGTCCATACACGCATCCATAATACCTAAAGGTCCACCGGTTAATACGATACGCTCGTAATCAAGGCCAGACATTAAGACTCGAACGCCTTTACCTTCTTCACCTAAAATGTTTTCTGCTGGTACTTCACAGTCTTGGAAAACTAATTCACAGGTGTTTGAACCGCGCATACCTAATTTGTCTAATTTTTGATGACGAGAAAAACCTGGGTAATCACGCTCAACGATAAAAGCAGTAATGCCTTTTGAACCCGCTGAAGTATCAGTCTTTGCGTAAATAACATAAACGTTGGCATCAGGACCATTGGTGATCCACATTTTGTTGCCATTTAAAATATACTTGTCGCCTTTTTTGTCGGCGCGCAATTTCATGCTGACTACATCAGAACCTGCATTAGGTTCACTCATCGCTAATGCGCCAATATGCTCACCGCTACAAAGTTTTGGTAAATATTTAGCTTTTTGTTCATGCGAACCGTTTTTGTTTAATTGATTTAAACAAAGGTTAGACATAGCACCGTAACTTAGACCAACAGAAGCAGACGCACGTGAAATTTCTTGCATTGCCACCATATGTTCTAAATAGCCTAAGCCTGAACCGCCATATTCTTCGTCAACGGTCATGCCTAATAAGCCTAAATCACCAAATTTGCGCCATAAATCATTTGGGAATTCGTTATCAATATCTATTTGTGCGGCACGTGGAGCAATTTCGTCACGAGAGAAAGCGTTAACTGACTCGCGGATCATCTCAACGGTTTCGCCTAGATTAAAGTTTAATGATGAAAAAGTAGAAATCATGTTATTTCCTTAGCTTAGTTAGCTACGTAAAGTTATGCGTTAGGTTTTTGTATTGTCGATAGCTGATAAAGTAGCTAAACAGCTTTCTTCTAAATTTGTTAATTCCATCAACACCACTTTTATATCGTCGAGTTGTTGATGTAAGTCTGATTTTTTTTGTTCAATAATATCCATCATCAGTTTTAATTGGCTGGCGCTGGTATTGTCTAAATCGTATAATTCAAAGATGCGACCTGTTTCGGCTAATGAAAACCCCAAGCGTTTACCGCGTAAAATTAACTTTAGTCGAACTTTATCTCTTTGGTTATAAATTCGAGTTTGTCCTTTGCGAGTCGGGGCAAGCAAGCCTTGATCTTCGTAAAAACGAATACTGCGAGTCGTAATATCGAACTCTTTAGAAAGATCGCTGATTGAAAAAGTCCGTGCTTTTAATTCTGCCATGAAAAACTCTACATTTATGTTATGCACTCACCTTACAGGAAGTTTACGTTAACGTAAAGTAAGAGCTTTTTTCATCAAGCTGCTAATAAATATCCCGTCAATAATTTACCCGCTCAGTTAAAATCGTTACTATATAAATTGGCTATAATTGTGTCCTTACTATTAAAGTTTACGTTGGCGTAAACGTCAAATATAAGTTATGGTGTTAATCATTAATTTATCCCTTTTTATTTTTATCTCGGAGAGCTTTCATGTCTACTACAGATCCTATTGTTATTGTTTCAGCGTCTAGAACCCCTATGGGTGGTTTTATGGGCGGATTATCTGCTGTAACTTCACCTGACTTAGGCGCAACGGCTATACGCGGCGCACTTGCTGCGGCAAATATTGCTAACGATCAAGTTGATGAAGTAATCATGGGGTGTGTATTGCCTGCAGGTTTAAAACAAGCGCCTGCTCGTCAAGCAGCTTTGGCGGCTGATTTGGCATTATCAACAGTTTGTACCACCATTAATAAAGTCTGTGGCTCTGGAATGAAAGCTGCAATGCAAGCACATGATTCACTGATGGCTGGCTCTATTAATGTTGCTGTTGCCGGTGGTATGGAAAGCATGACTAATGCACCGCACCTTTTACCTAAAGGTCGCAGTGGTATAAAAATGGGACATGGTCAAATTCTTGATCATATGATGACTGATGGTTTAGAAAATGCCTATGATGGTATAGCTATGGGGTGTTTCGCACAAGAAACTGCCGATGATGCTGGGTTTACTCGTGAAGACATGGATGAATATGCTATTCGCTCATTAGCACGTGCCAATGCAGCGATTGCTGCCGGTGCTTTCGAAAATGAAATATCGCCAGTAACGATTAAATCTCGTCGTGGCGACTCTGTCTTTGCAATAGATGAACAGCCGGGTAATGCCCGCCCTGATAAAATACCTTCATTACGTGCCGCTTTTAAAAGAGACGGGACTATTACGGCTGCAAACTCTAGCTCTATTTCAGATGGTGCTGCGGCATTAGTGATGATGAAACAGTCAGAAGCAGAAAAACGTGGTCTACGCCCTTTATGTAAAATTGTTGCTCATGCAACGCATGCACAAAAACCTGAAGAGTTTACGGTAGCACCCGTTGGCGCAATGAATAAAGTTTTAGCAAAAGCAAACTGGACGGCTGCAGATGTTGATCTATGGGAAATTAATGAAGCATTTGCCATGGTTACCATGTTAGCGATTAAAGAGTTAGCCTTAGATGTTGAAAAAGTGAATGTCAATGGTGGCGCTTGTGCACTGGGTCATCCTTTAGGTGCTAGTGGTGCTCGTATTATGGTAACGCTAATCCATGCATTGAAAAACAAAGGTTTATCAAAAGGTTTAGCCTCTCTTTGTATTGGTGGTGGTGAAGCTACAGCGATTGCGGTTGAAATGTTTTAGACCATTAAGTTCGCTGTTATTTTCAGGTAATGCTGATAAAAATTAAATTTTTAAAGCCGCTATGTTAAGTCATTGCGGCTTTTTTATTAATGCTCAATTGATTGCACAGACGTATTTTGAACAAAGACAAGGGTTTTAGCTAGTGGAGTAGTGCGATAATTTTTTCACCATAAAGCTCAAGTTTTGTTTTACCTATACCATTAACGTTTAATAGTTGCGCTGAGTTTTTGGGATTAGCTTTGGCTATATCCATTAAGGTAGCGTCATGAAAAATAACGAATGATGGTACATTTCTCTCTTTTGCCCATAATGCTCTTTGTTGCTTGAGCTTTTCAAATACGGTTTCTTCTTGTGTTGATAAATTGCTGGCATTAGGTTGTTTTGATTTTCGCGCAAGCTTTGCCTTACCGTATTCTCTTACCTTGAGTTGTATGGTCAGTTCGCCTTTTAATAAAGGTCGAGATTTTTCAGTAAGTTTTAAAGCGCCATATTCCATTTCTACGGCTAAATATCCCATTGAAATGAGTTGCCTAAACACAGTTTGCCATTCCTCTGCTTTATGCTCTTTACCAATACCATAGGTAGAAAGTTGTTGGTGATTGACCTGAATAACTTTAGGGGTTTGCTTACCTAACAAGACATCAATTTGATGGCCTACACCAAATCTTTGGCCCGTTCGATAAACCGTTGAAAGTGCTTTTCTAGCGGCAGCAGTGCCATCCCATGTTATGGGTGGATTCAAACAGTTATCACAATTTCCACAAGGCTCAGCTAACGTTTCACCAAAATAATTGAGTAATACTTGCCGGCGGCAAGAGCACACTTCGCAATAACCAAGCAGGGCATCAATTTTACGTTGAGTTATAAACTTGAACTGTTCATTACTAGTACTTTGACTTGTCATTTGTTTTAGCTTAATAACATCTTGCATGCCATACGCTAACCAAGTATTGGCGGGCATACCATCACGGCCTGCTCGGCCAGTTTCTTGGTAGTAGGCCTCAATACTTTTAGGCAAATTTAAATGGGCAACAAACCTAACATCGGGCTTATCAATACCCATACCAAAGGCAATGGTGGCAACGATTATGATGCCGTCTTCTCTGAGAAAACGTTGTTGATTGCTATCTTTAATATTATTGGCCAAACCTGCATGATAAGGCAAAGCAACTTTTCCTTGTTCACTCAGCCATTGAGCTGTGGCCTCAACAGATTTTCTTGAAAGACAATAAACGATACCGGCATCATTGTTATGTTCGGTATTGATAAATTTAAGGAGCTGTTCTTTGTTATTTTTTTGTTCACTGATCCGATACTGAATATTGGGTCTGTCAAAACTATGAACAAAGATTTTAGCAGCCGTTAAATTTAATACTTGAACAATTTCATCTCGCGTTTTCATATCCGCTGTCGCTGTTAAGGCAATTTTAGGCGTGTGGGGATATCGCTGGCTGATAATGGACAGTTGTTGGTATTCAGGTCTGAAATCGTGACCCCATTGTGAAACACAATGTGCTTCATCAAAGGCAAAGAGTGCAATGGTAATATTATCAATAAGGTTTAGAAAATAATCACTCAATAGTCGCTCTGGCGCAACGTACAATAAGTCGACATTGCCTGATCTTATTAGCTGCTCGACACGATTTTGTTCTTCATGGTCCTGCGACGAATTTAAAAACTCTGCTTTTACGCCTTGTAGTTTTAGCGCATCAACTTGATCTTTCATTAACGCTATTAGTGGCGACACCACTATGCCTACGCCATCACGGACTATCGCTGGTATTTGATAGCATAGTGACTTTCCACCACCGGTTGGCATAAGCGTAAAAACATCTGCGCCACTGATTAATTCACTAATTATTTTCGCTTGTTGATGTCGAAAGTCAGCGTAACCAAAGGTATTTTGTAAAACCGATTTTGCCGTATTGATATCCATATTGATTTCCTTTTTAACGCTAGACAAGTCAGTGAAATTAAATAGCATAGATTAAGTGATATTAAGTGGTGAGTATTAAATAGCGGGTTAAAAGTTAAGTATAGATGATGTTATCGCGTAACCTTGAGTATAGCAGGCAATGATTATTTACTTTTAACGAGCAATTATATGATAAAGGTATCATCAACGCCGTTATAAATGAAGGTGAGTAAAATTAGACTACTATAGTTAACGCTTTGCTATTGTGGTCAACAGTTAGCTATTGGCTAAATAAATTGCTAATACTCGTACTGCTAGTTATTTTTTTAAGCACTGTGACGAGAGTCACGATATTGCTTTGGTGACATTCCTAGCGATTTTTTAAACAGGCGTGAAAAATAGTAAGGGTCGCTATATCCCAAGCCCTCACTAATATCTTTAATAGTCTGTGAGCTATTATCAAGCTCAGAGCAGGCGCGTTGAATTTTCATATTAATAAAGTGCTGTATTGGTGATGTATCGGTGAGTTCTTTAAACTTCTTTGAAAAATGAAATTTAGATAGCTGGCTGTAATGCGCTAATGTATCCAAACTCAATTCTTGATGAAGATTATTGCGCATTAAACGTTCGACCGCATCAATATCAAAAGTAGAACTTTTATTAAAGTCAGTTAAACGCAACTGTAATGCTAAAAAGCTTAAGGTTTGCTGTAAAATATGTACCGCGTGAATAACATTAGTAGCGGTATAGCCGCGGCGACCTAGCGCTAATAAATTGTCAAAATCTCGGATCACTTCATCTACATTCCCGACGTGTGCGAGGCCATCATCCATTTTCATTAATAAACGTTCGGCAAAATTACTGGCGAGATCGCCTTTAAAATTTAACCAATAGACTTTTCCTGACTTGTTTTTAATTTCACTGTTATTTTCTCTGTTAATGGCGGTAAATTTAAAACTCGCATTGGCTGGTATAATAACAAGATCGCCCGATTTAACTTCTCTAACTTTGTTTTTATAGTCTAGAGTTGCGCTAGTTGATTGACAATAAAGTAAGCTGTGATGGTCACTGTTTTTTTTATTTATTTGATAAGAAATATCTGAATGCTTCCCAAGCGATAATGGATAAAGACTGGAGGTTAGCGGATGAACTTGCAATTTTTTCAATAAAAAAACGGGAATAAGTAAACGAATATCATCAATGATAGTTGCTGTTTTTATCGGCTTTGCTGACTTTGATTGTTGAAGCATAATTAATAAGCTACGCGTTTTCATTCCATAACAAGATAGTCCATCAAATTAGCAATAAAATCAATGTTAATACCATTTTCTTTATGATTTAATATTATTAATAAAAAATTTAAATAGCAATTCAGCACCAAAAATTACACCTACAAATATTACACCTATAATGGTGAGTAAGTTAATAAAAGAGAATTCAAAATGACAACTGAAAGATACCAACTCAAGAATAAAATTAGAATTGTCACTGCCGCATCACTTTTTGATGGGCACGATGCTGCGATTAATATTATGCGCCGAATTTTACAATCAAGTGGTGCTGAAGTTATTCATTTGGGCCATGACCGCAGTGTTGAAGAAGTGGTTAATACCGCGATTCAAGAAGATGCTAATGCTATTGCGATGACTTCTTATCAAGGTGGGCATAACGAATATTTTAAATATATGTACGACTTACTTAAAGAACGAGGTTGTGAACATATTCGTATCGTTGGCGGCGGCGGTGGCGTGATACTACCTGACGAAATTAAAATGCTACAAGATTATGGTATTACCCGTATTTATTCTCCTGATGACGGCCGTGCACTGGGTTTATTAGGCATGATTGATGACATGTTAGAGCGCTGTGATTTTAAAACTGGCGTCAATGTTAAAAAAGACGATGTTGCTAATTTAAAGAAAAATGACAAACAAGCGATTGCGCGTTTAATTTCAGCGGCTGAAAATGCGCCAAAAGAAAATAAAGCCGATTTAGAGAAAATTCGTAAAATTGCTTCAGCAAGTAAAACACCGGTATTAGGTATTACCGGTACCGGTGGTGCAGGTAAATCTTCGCTGGTTGATGAATTAATTCGCCGCTTTTTAATGGCAACAGCAGACAGCAAAATTGCCATTGTTTCGGTTGACCCGTCTAAGCGTAAAACCGGTGGTGCATTACTCGGTGACCGAATTCGTATGAATGCGGTAAACAATGATCGCGTTTACATGCGTTCGTTAGCCACACGTCAGTCAAATTTGGCATTGTCTGTTTATGTTAATGACACTTTAGAAATTTTAAAAGCGACCGATTTCGACTTAATTATTCTAGAAACTTCGGGTATTGGTCAATCAGATACCGAAATTGAAGAACATTCCGATGTTTCTTTATATGTGATGACGCCAGAGTACGGCGCGGCAACACAATTAGAAAAAATCGATATGCTCGATTTTGCTGATATTATTGCGCTCAATAAATTTGATAAACGGGGCGCTTTAGATGCCTTGCGTGACGTGAAAAAACAATATAAACGTAACCGTGGCATGTTTGAAGCCGGTGATGATGAAGTACCCGTTTACGGCACGATAGCTTCACAATTTAACGACCGTGGTATGACCGAATTATATAATGCGGTGATCACAGCATTAAACACTAAAGCGGGCTTAATTGTTGGTGATATTCTCTCTACCGAAGGCACATTAGCCAATAAAAGTAGCGTGATCCCAGGTAATCGTATTCGTTATTTATCTGAAATATCAGAAAGTAATCGCGGTTATGATGCTCGGGTTGAAAAACAAACAACGGTTGCACAAAAGCTTTATGGTATTCATCAGGCGATTGAAACGGCAAAAGACACTGAAACGGTGGTTTCTGCTGATTTAGTGACGCAACTTGAAGCGCTTTATACTCAAGTCGAATTAGACTTAGACCCTAAAAACAAATTATTACTCGAGCAATGGGCGACTAAAGTTCAGCGTTATAAAGACCCTGAATTTAAATTTAAAGTACGAGACAAAGAACTGTCGATAGCCACTCATTCAAAATCACTTTCTGGTAGCGATATCCCTAAAATTAGTATGCCTAAATATCAGGGGTGGGGCGATATCTTAAAGTGGAACTTACAAGAAAATGTACCGGGTGAATTTCCGTATACCGCTGGTTTATTCCCCTTTAAGCGTGAAGGCGAAGACCCAACACGTATGTTCGCGGGTGAAGGCGGCCCAGAAAGAACCAACCGTCGTTTTCATTATGTTTCAAAAGGTATGCCGGCTAAACGCTTATCAACAGCATTTGATTCAGTGACCCTATACGGTAACGATCCAGCTATTCGTCCTGATATTTATGGAAAAATAGGTAATGCCGGCGTTTCTATTTGTTGTTTAGATGATGCCAAGAAACTGTATTCTGGTTTTGACTTAGCTCATGCGATGACGTCGGTTTCCATGACCATTAATGGCCCTGCGCCGATGTTGTTAGGTTTTTTCTTAAATACCGCTATCGATCAACAATGTGAGCGTTTTATTACCGAAAATGGTTTGGAAAAAGAAGTAGCCGCAACTATAGCTAAAATTTATAAAGACAAAGGCTGTGAACGTCCAAGCTATCAAGGTGAATTACCCGAAGGCAACGACGGTTTAGGTTTGATGTTAATTGGTGTTACTGGCGATCAAGTTTTACCTCCAGCGGTATATCAAGCGATAAAAGCTAAAACCTTAACGCTAGTGCGTGGCACGGTACAAGCCGATATTTTAAAAGAAGATCAAGCGCAAAATACCTGTATTTTCTCCACTGAATTTGCCCTACGTTTAATGGGTGATGTGCAAGAGTACTTTATTGAAAAAGGTGTGCGTAATTTCTATTCAGTGTCTATTTCTGGCTATCATATAGCAGAAGCTGGTGCGAATCCGATCACTCAATTGGCGTTAACGTTGGCAAACGGTTTTACTTTTGTTGAATATTACTTAAGCCGCGGTATGGACATTAATGAATTTGGTCCTAACTTATCGTTTTTCTTCTCAAACGGTATCGACCCAGAATACGCTGTCATTGGCCGAGTGGCTCGTCGTATTTGGTCAAAAGCGATGAAGAATAAATATGGTGCCAATGCTCGTGCACAAATGTTGAAATATCATATTCAAACATCAGGTCGTTCATTGCATGCTCAAGAAATTGATTTCAATGATATTCGTACCACATTACAAGCACTTTATGCGATAAACGATAACTGTAACTCTTTGCATACTAATGCTTATGATGAAGCTATTACTACGCCTACCGAAGACAGTGTTCGTCGTGCGATGGCGATTCAATTAATCATCAACCGTGAATTAGGACTTTCTAAAAATGAAAACCCTATTCAAGGCGCGTTCATTATTGAAGAGTTAACTGACTTAGTTGAAGATGCGGTATTAACTGAATTTGATCGTATTAACGAACGTGGTGGTGTACTTGGTGCCATGGAAACTATGTATCAGCGTGGAAAAATTCAAGAAGAAAGTATGTATTACGAGCATTTAAAGCACTCAGGTGAATATCCTATTATAGGCGTAAATACTTTCCTTAGTTCAACGGGTTCGCCAACGATTGTGCCTGAAGAAGTTATTCGCGCTACCGAAGAAGAAAAAACTTATCAAATTGATATGTTAGCGAGTTTAAACAAAGCTAATGCAGCAGAAGTAGAAGTCTTACTGAAGCGTTTACAAACAGCCGCCATTAATCATGAAAATATTTTTGAATTAATGATGGATGCTTGTAAGGTTTGTTCTTTAGGGCAAATTGTCAGTTCATTATTTGAAGCAGGCGGTCAATATCGTCGCAATATGTAACACTAGTAGATAGTCAGTTTATTAGATTAGAGTAAAGTAGTGCCTGTGCACTACTTATGCTTTGATGTTAATTCTTCATACACCTTTATTTAGATAATTGAATAGGAATAATTATGTCAACGTTGATCACGGAGTTAAGGCAAGTACCAGAAAAATTTACGGCTTTTCGTATTCATCAAATACAAGAGGGTGATAAGAAAAAAATCACCAGTGGGTTTGAGCAAGTTGGTATTGATGATTTAACCGCAGGTGAAGTGGTTATTAAAGTCGCCTATTCAGACATTAATTATAAAGATGCTCTAGCTGCCACAGGGAAAGGAAGAATCTTACGTACTTATCCCTTAGTAGGCGGTATTGATTTGTCGGGTGTTGTGGTTAGCTCTGTTGATGACAGGTTTGAAGCCGGCGATAAAGTGCTGGTTTGCGGCGCACAATTATCTGAACTCTATGATGGTGGTTACAGTGAGTATGCGCGGGTAAAAGCAGATTCAGTCGTGGCATTGCCAACAGGCATGAGTTTACGTGATGCGATGGCACTCGGTACCGCAGGATATACTGCCGCTCTTGCTATTCAGCGTATGGAAGATAATGGTCAAATTCCAGAGCGAGGTCCTATTGTCGTCACTGGCGCTACCGGTGGTGTTGGTAGTTTTGCTATTAATATGCTGTCAAATATTGGTTATGAAGTGATTGCTTTTACGGGTAAAACAGAACAAGAAGATTATTTAAAAGCGCTCGGTGCGGTTAAGCTTATTAGTCGTCATGATATTGAAATGGGCAGCAAACCGCTAGAAAATGCACAGTGGGGTGGGGCGGTCGATAGTGTTGGCGGTGAAACGTTAGCTTGGTTAACACGCACCACTCATGTTTGGGGAAATATTGCTTCAATTGGTTTAGCCGGTGGCTTCAAATTAGAGACCACTGTTATGCCCTTTATATTAAGAGGCGTGAGCCTACTTGGTATTAACTCAGTCGAAATGCCACTTTCAGTGCGCACGCAAGGATGGAAAAGATTAGCAACAGATTTAAAACCAACAAAACTTGATCTGATTTCTCCTACGACCATTGAATTTCGAGATTTAGGGAATGCATTTGACGCTTACGTCGATGGCACGGTTACCGGACGAACTGTCGTAGCGATTGATGCTAGTCTTTAAATAGCTATCAAAGAGAACATTAACCCGTAAAAAATCGGAGCTAAATTAAATGACAGATGTGATATTTAAAGAGTTAAGCAGCAATAATAATAAACTGATAGCTATAGCAGAACTTAATGCGCCTAAATCGCTTAATGCATTAAATCTTTCGATGATTAAGCTGTTAACCAAAAAACTGTCGTCTTGGCAGCAAGATGACAATATCGCGATGGTTATTTTACAGGGCGCGGGTGAAAAAGCGTTTTGTGCTGGTGGAGATGTTGTTAGCCTGTATCACTATTTACACGAACTAGACACACCAATAGATGATGATGTCATTACATCAGGCTTCGCTAATGAATTTTTTAGTGAAGAATATGTACTTGACCAATTAATTCATAATTTTAATAAACCCATTATGATCTGGGGAGATGGTTATATCATGGGCGGCGGCATAGGTTTATTTGCTGGTGCCAGTCATCGTGTAACCACAGAGCGCACTTTGATGGCAATGCCAGAAGTATCAATAGGGCTATTTCCTGATGTAGGGTCGAGTTGGTTTTTAAATAAAACACCAGAAGATCTTGGTTTGTTTTTAGGGATCACCGGTGCTGTGTTTAATGCCGTAGATGCTAATTATCTTGGCTTGTCGGATTATATTATTGATAGTTCATCTAAAAATGGTGTTTTTGATCACTTACTAACAGTTGACTGGCAAGACAATGATCGAAATCACTCTCTGCTAAAGCAAGCATTGACCG
The DNA here is from genome assembly GCF_014077405.1 of Colwellia sp. BRX10-9. Lineage (NCBI taxonomy): Bacteria > Pseudomonadati > Pseudomonadota > Gammaproteobacteria > Alteromonadales > Colwelliaceae > Colwellia > Colwellia sp. BRX10-9. Next base: position 40,079 of record NZ_JACGVV010000035.1, read on the forward strand.
AGTTTTCGAACCGTTTTGAACACCATTTACCCAATGAGGTAAAAAACAATGAAGTGGCTATAGCAAAATTATTAGCTTTCGATAATATTGCTGATATACACACAGCGATTTTAAATGTACAAACAGACAATAATTGGCTGAATAAGGCAAAAAACAAATTACTGGCGGGTAGCCCATTGAGTGCTTGTATTATATATAGGCAGTTACAAACGACTAAAACGCTAAGTTTGAGTGAATGTTTTACTTCAGAGTTAAATTTAATCCTTCGTTGTTGTCAGTATACTGAAGCTCGCGAAGGTATTAGGGCATTATTAGTCGATAAAGACAAAAATCCAAATTGGGCTTTTTCAAATATTAGTGATGTTGACCATAAATTAGTTGATTGGTTTTTTAGCGCTATCAACGAACAAATATAATAGAGATAAAGGAAAAACAATGGATTTGAATGATAAAGTTATTGTCATCACCGGCGGTGGACAAGGCCTAGGACGTTCTATGGCTATTAGCTTAGCAACGAATGGTGCTAAATTAGCGTTAATCGATTTAAATGAAACGTTACTACAAGAAACAGTAAAACTTATTGAAGCAGCAGGTTCATCAGCAAAGTATTATTTAGCCAACGTCACCAATGAAAGTGAAGTAGAAGCTATTTTTAGCCAGATTAATGATGATTTTTCAGGTATCGACGGCTTAATTAACAATGCCGGCATTTTACGTGACGGTATGTTCGTTAAAGCTAAAGATGGAGTCGTTGCTAAGAAAATGTCATTGGATCAGTTTCAATCAGTCATCGATGTTAATTTAACGGGTGTTTTCTTATGTGGTCGCGAAGCTGCTGTTCACATGATTGAAGGTAAACGTAAAGGTGTCATTATTAATATGTCGTCCATCGCAAGAGCCGGTAATATGGGACAAACCAATTATGCTGCATCTAAAGCGGGTGTTGTCGCGATGACCGTTACTTGGGCGCGCGAGTTAGGGCGTCATGGTATTCGCGTTGGTGCTATTGCCCCTGGTGTTATTCGCACCGCAATGACTGATGCGATGAAACCAGAAATGCGTGACCGTTTAGAAAAAATGAAACCTGTTGGCCGCTTAGGTGAAGCAGATGAAATTGCTCACACCGTAAAGTATATTTTTGAAAATGAGTTTTTTACCGGCCGTGTCGTAGAAATTGATGGCGGTCTTTGCATGTAACAATTATCTGCTGTTTATTAACAGCAGATATTGAGCAAAATGTCGTTCTTAGATATCTATGCTGCAAAGCATTTGTGAATTCGTGCAGCAAAAGATTTAAGAACGATGGCTTAATTAATTAATTAATCTATCAAAAAACCTATCATTAGCCGCTGAGTCAAAAGAAATTAACTATGAAAAAAGCACTGTTTTTAGACAGGGACGGCATTATCAATGTTGACCATGGTTACGTTTATAAAAAAGAAGCATTTGAATTTGTCGAAGATATCTTTACTGTTTGTTTGGATGCGCACAATAAAGGTTATGAAATATTTGTCATTACTAACCAATCGGGTATTGCTAGAGGCAAATATACTGTTGAGCAATTTAATCAACTGACTCTGTGGATGGTAAAGCAATTTAAATCGAAAGGGATCGTAATTGCAGATGTCTATCATTGCCCTCATCATCCAGATAAAGGCGTTGGTGAATACAAGGTGGCCTGTGATTGTAGAAAACCAGAACCTGGTATGATTTTATCAGCTGCTAAAAAGCATGACATTGATTTGGCAAAGAGTATTTTTATTGGTGATAAAGTATCAGATATGCAGGCTGCTGAGCGTGCTGGTATAAAAAGTAGGATATTGCTTGTTGATCAATATAGCGATAATGAGGCGATTAAAGCAGACCGTATCAATAAAATTAGCGAAGCTAGCGCGTATATTAGCTAAATTGTTCGATAAATAAGCGAACAAACGTTTATTTCAAAGTTATTACAAAAAAGGGTTGACGCCCAGCGAGAAATGTCTAGAATGCGCTCCAGTTCCAAGGGGTTCAGTCAAAACGAACCACGAAAGAGCTGTTTTGATAAGTTATCTACATC
>NZ_JACGVV010000041.1:0-29707 GCF_014077405.1 Colwellia sp. BRX10-9
GGTGGCGGTGGTCATGGTGGCGGAGGCTTCGGTCAAGATTTTGGTGATATTTTTGGTGATATTTTTGGTGGTGGCCGCGGTGGCGGACGTCAGCAACGTCAACAACGAGGTTCAGATCTTCGCTACAATCTAGAGTTAAGTCTTGAAGATGCTGTTCGGGGTAAAACCTTAGAAATTAAAGTACCAACTTTTGTTAGTTGTGAGCCTTGTGATGGTTCTGGCGCTAAAAAAGGTACCAGTGCAAAATCTTGTACAACTTGTCATGGTCATGGCCAGGTACAAATGCGTCAAGGTTTGTTTGCTGTTCAACAGACTTGTCCAACATGTAGTGGTAAAGGTAAAGTTATTGCTAGCCCTTGTACCTCATGTCGCGGTCAAGGCCGAGTTGAAAAAACCAAAACACTTTCAGTGAAAATACCGCCAGGTGTAGATACAGGTGACAGAATTCGCTTGTCAGGCGAAGGTGAAGCTGGTGAACATGGTGCACCTGCAGGTGATTTATATGTACAAGCAAATGTACGTGATCATAAAATATTTGTCCGTGATGAAAACAACCTTTATTGTGAAGTGCCTATTAGCTTTACCACAGCAGCATTGGGTGGCGAAATAGAAGTACCAACACTTGAAGGTAAAGTGAAGCTGAAAATACCTAAAGAAACGCAAACGGGTAAAATGTTCCGTTTACGTGGTAAAGGTGTTAAATCAGTACGCAGCCACTCAATAGGCGACTTGATGTGTAAAGTTGTTCTAGAAACACCGGTTAACTTGTCTGGCGATCAAGCAGATTTACTGCGTCAGTTAGACGAAAAGATGGGTAAAAGCACCATAAAGCATAGCCCCAAAGAGACCGGTTTCTTTGATGGCGTTAAAAAGTTTTTTGATGACCTGAAAAGCTAAAGTACTGCCATTCGATGAGCTAAAAGCTTGTTGAAATATAGACATTAAAAAAGCCACAAACTTGTTTGTGGCTTTTTTGTTTTTCTGGCTAATGATTAATGGCGCTTTACTCGCATAAGTAGACCACTGAGTAATACCAATAATAAGCCAAACAGACTGCCGCCATGAGTTTGTCTGATCTCGACGACTTCTATTACTTCGATGACTTCAGTATAAGCCTGGTCATACTCAGCACTCTCTAACGGCAGTGCGTATAACGCGTTACTGTCATCCGCACTGTAACTCGCAGCGATCCCCTGATAACCGACTTGATATAAGTCGATTAACACATCGTAGTGATCACTTTCATAGCCCGACATAAATGTAGAAATTACTTCGTATTCATCGGCATCAGTATCACCTTCTATAAGAAAATTATCTGTGGTGAAATAGTGCTGCCAAGGGCCACCATTTTTACTGAGGTAGAGTAAAGCATACATTTCGGCGAGGTGATTTTCGCTATAGCTATATACGTCTGCATCAAAAGTCACACTGAAAGTTTGATAATAGCCATCTCTGTCATAATCTTCTTGCAGAAAACTCGCCGCACTATAAATAGTGAACTGCTGATCATAGTGGTTACTCACTTTTTGTGTGGCTTCACCACTTTTTGCTTGTACAGTGCTCTTGGCTTGATTATTAAGTGTAGAGCCTCTTATGTGAGCATTCGCTTTGCCGCTGACTTGATCGGATAGTTCGGCTAGCTTATTCGTTGCAATTATTTTTTTTCGCTGTGACTCAGTGATACTGTGTTTAAGTGCTCCTTGAGAAACACTAGCGGGTAAAACCTTTAATTCGCTGGCAGTGACATAAGTTAAAGGTAATATGCTAAAGGTTATCAATAACATTATTTTTTTAAGTGAATTCGCGTGAACTGACTTCGCTGCTTTATTATTTATTAACATAATATATCCTACCGGCTTTGTTTAGTGTTGCTATTAAAGCGCAGTAAAGATGAATGTAAGCTGAACACTTTATCAGTACCGTCGAGAAAACTCGGTACTTTAGTGCCGAGTAGTTCACTGGTAAGCTATGATATATCTGTTGATTTATCAGTGGGAACTCTAGTTACCCCTCGTTATAAAATCGATATAGCGGCTTTAAAGGAATGTTCAGCTGATATTCAGTTGCTAAGGTTTATAATTTTAAATAAGCTATGGCTATGTATAGTTAGACTCACTTTTAACTTTGTCTTTGGAATAACCATGAAATTTGCTTTACCGTTAGTTTTTCTTTTTATCGCTACACTTTCTATTGATGCAATGGCTCAAGGAACGGGTGTATCAGCAAGTAATATGCAAAAAAATAATCAGCAACAGTTGAAAGTGAAAAGTAGTAAAGATGCCGCAAAATTAGCTAAAAGTCGTTTTGGTGGAAAAGTGTTAAAAGTTGAGAATAAAAAGTCGGGTTATCGGGTAAAATTAATTAAAACTGATGGTCATATCATTTCTATTTATGTTGATGCTAAGACAGGGAAGATTAATGGAGGGTGATCACTATGCGGTTGTTATTTATTGAAGACGATATTGCTTTACAGCAAAACCTATATGCCCATTTAACTGCCGCTCATTATCTAGTCGATGTGGCCAGTGATGGCGAAACAGGCTTGTTTCAAGGGCAAGAATATCCATACGACGCTGCTATTATAGATGTTGGTTTACCTATAATAGACGGTATCAGTGTGATTAGATCTCTGCGTGAAAAAAATATCGACTTTCCCATTTTGGTGTTAACTGCAAGAGATAGTTGGCAGGATAAAGTGGCTGGCTTAGATGCTGGAGCCGATGATTATTTAACCAAACCTTTTCAAGCTGAAGAATTACTCGCCCGCTTAAATGCACTGATCAGACGTTCTGCAGGGCAAGCAAGTCCGTTAATAAAGAATGGCCCGTTAAGTCTTAATACCAAAAGCTTGCAGGTTGAAGTTGATAATAAGGCAATAAAGTTAAGTAGTTCAGAATATAAGTTACTTGAGTATATGATGCTTCACCTTGACGAAGTGACTTCAAAAGCAACACTGACTGAACATATTTATGACCAAGACTTCGATCTCGATTCAAATGTTATTGAAGTATTTATCAGGCGCTTAAGAAAAAAACTCGACCCAGATAATAGCTATGGTTTTATCGAAACCTTGCGCGGCCATGGCTATAAATTAAAGCGGTTAGATTAATGAGGTCACGTGGATATACCAAGTAAATGAACTCTTTAAAAGTTCGATTATTATTAAGTACGTTAGCGATGACGGTAGTGATGCTGCCTATTATTGGCTTAACCTTATCGAATGCCTTTGAACGGCAATTAAATGTGGCGTTGAAAAACGAGTTAAAAGCCTATAGTTATTCTATTTTTACTGTGGCAGAAGTTGAAAATAATCTCTTGTTAATGCCGGATCTCTTGCTAGAAAACCAATTCAATATTAACCAATCAGGCTTGTATGCCTTAATTACCAAACGGTCAAAAGAAACGCAAATAGGCGCGATAAAAAACAAAATACTTTGGCAATCACAATCTCTGCTGACCTTGTCTCTAACGGCGGTATTGCCATCGCCTGATGTTGGGCAAACACTGATTTCAAAAATAAGCCTAGCGGACAGTCCTCATCTACTTTATAGCTTTAGTGCGAGTTTTTCTGATAACGGCCAAGACTTTGAAATAACACTGCATCTGATAAAAGACCAACAAGCCTTGTTAAGCGCTCTCAATGACTTTGAAAAAACATTATGGGCATGGCTGCTGGCATTAATGGTTGTCTTTGTTTTTGTACAAATTGCCTGGTTATTATGGACCTTGAAACCATTAACTGTATTATCTCAAGAGCTTGAGCATATAGAGAAAGGGCAAAAGAAAGCCCTAGACGCCAACTATCCTCTTGAATTACAACCGGTGACTCAGCAATTAAACGCCTTATTGGCACTGGAAGAGAACCAACGAAAACGCTATCGTAATGCCTTGTCAGATTTAGCGCATAGCCTTAAAAATCCACTGGCCGTTATTCAAAGCCAACAGAATATTTCAGCAAGCGCCGGTGAACAATTAACATTAATTAATAACATTATTGAACATCAACTTAAAAGAGCTCAAAGTGCCGGGCAGTCTTCATGGCACTTAGGTGTAAAAATTAAGCCCGTTGTAGACAAGCTAATCAGCACGTTAGCGAAAATATATCATGATAAGAATCTATCATTTGCCGTCAATGTTGATGCAAGTGCTATATTTAAGGGTGATGAAGCCGATTTAATGGAAATTTTAGGAAACCTTCTCGATAACGCCTGTAAAGCGGCTAAGCATAAAATTGCCATTAGCGTGATTAGTTCTGCAAAAATATTAACGATTGAAATTGCCGATGATGGCGCGGGTATTGAAGCGTCTCAACGCGATATTATTTTATCGCGTGGTGGCAGAGCAGACACCTATCAAGCGGGTCATGGTATTGGTTTAGCTATTGTTAATGATTTAGTCAGTAGTTATCAAGGCCAATTAACCATCAGTAACTCAACAACACTTAATGGTGCTGTTTTTACACTTATCTTTTAAACCCTTGTAGGCTTTGTTAACAAATAGCCGAGAAAGCTGTTCAGGTTACGTTCAGTTTAGTGTTGTTATCTTTGTGTTCTAGAATTAGTCATAAGGATTATAACGATGAAAAAAGTCACGTTTTTATTCAGCTTTGCTGCCTTAGTTAGCTTTAACTTGTACGCTGAGTACCAGCCTTCACAGTCAGCGCTTCAGCAACAAGTGCAACAAGAGCAGCAGCTATTTAGTGAAGCTGAATTAGCACAAATGCTAGCACCCATTGCACTTTATCCCGACAGCTTATTAACTCATATTTTAATTGCTGCTACCTATCCTATTGAAATAATCGAAGCCCATCGCTGGCTAAAGAAAAACACAAGACTAAATACTGAGCAAGTGGCTCAAGCGGTAAAAGATTTTAATTGGGATGCCAGTGTTAAAGCATTAGTGCCTTTTGAGCGTATTCTTAGCCGACTGAGTGAAGATTTAACCTGGACTCAACAGCTCGGTGATGCTTTTTTACAAGATGAGTCGATATTATTAGAAAGTATTCAACGGTTAAGAAAGCAAGCTCAACTTGCCGGAAACCTGGGTGAAATGGATAATATGGAGGTTAGCTATCAAGACAGTAATATTGTTATTGAAGCAAGAGAGAAGGAGATTGTTTATGTGCCGTATTATGATACACGTATGGTTTATGGTGCTTGGCATTGGTCATCTTATCCTCCTGTTTACTGGCAACCTCAGCGTAGTGTTTATGTAAGTCGCTCCAATCCTTTTTATTGGCATGCTGGCGTTCATATTTCGTTTGATTATTTTTTTAGTGCTTTTCATTGGCATAATCGCCAGGTGGTTGTAGCGAATACTCGACGTTCTTCATATCGCTACTATGAACAGCGTCCTCGTCACTTAATTGCTAATGGTGGCTATGCTAAACGTTGGAGACACCAGCCCGTTCACCGTAAAGGTGTGGCTTATCGAAACAAGCATACTCGCGTTAAGTATAAGGACAAGCGAGTAAGGAGCAGCGAATCTAGCAATAGAAATCATGCTGTCGTGCACAATAAGCTACAAGGTAATACCAAGCGAGCTGTATCTACCATAAGGCACAAGCCCAATGAAAGCGCTCGACGAGTAAACCGTATCACTGACAAGGCGACAAATACTTTTTCAAAACCTGTAGCAAAACATGTATCAAAGCCGACAACAAGACAGCACAGATCTTATGATCAGTCTAAAAAAACTAAAGCCGAAAAGGTTTACCGAGCGAGTCGAACTGTAAATAAAGAAAGGCCCAAACAGCTTGCCACTAAAATTGATAAGAAAAGTGCCAAGCAGCAGACTTATCGTTCTGCAAATACTTCAATTAGTTCTAAAAGACAAGGTTCAAACAAAAAGCATGGTAACCAAAGTAGGGTCATTAAAATAAAGCGTTCAAACGAAAAGTATAATAAACAAAGTAGGATTGTTAAAACAAAGCGTTCAAACGAAAAGCATGATAAAAGAAATAGGGTAGTTAAAACAAAGCGTTCAAAGACTGACAAGTAACGATATTAGTCACTTTATATTTATAGCGCTGTATTTTTCAAACAAATTGGTTGAATGTTAATTCATTTAGCCTTTTTTTATAGATGGTTTATAATCACTTTTTATAATTAGACCAATCACTCGTGTTGGCCTAACGTCAAACACATTTTATCGAGCGAACTTTAATGAAAAGACTTTTACTTGTTTTACTCTTAATTATATTAAATTCAACCAGCTTTGCTAATGAAGAAGTTAAAGAGTTGCCACCAATAGACCCTTCATTTATGGGTGAACATAATATGGTGCTCTTTGTTCAGCGCTCTGCTATATATGCTTCGGTGATGACAACATATAATAGGCCGAGTAATGTACAGTTATTATATAAAATTGAGAATAAAGATTTAGCACTTTTGCAAACCGTACGTGATGGGCAATTAACGACGATAAAAGCCAAGCCTTTTAATTTGCAACGTTTGATGCGAGGCGAGGAAATGGTCATTATGGCTGATGTATACGCAGGGCATTTTTCTCGAGGGGGAATATTGGTTTATGAAAATATACCTTTGACCTTTGCTAAAAAATTATACGTTCGTGAACTAGACGATATAAAAGATTCTAGTAATCAGCAAGAGTATGACGTTGTCGATTTGAAAAAGAATTATAAAATTTATATTCATAAAATTCAAAAAGCACCTAGTTTTTCACAGATACTAAATATTGACGTAGAAGCAGGGTGCTTGCCACGTTTTCGTACTTCAGCAGCAGTGCCAAAAGAAACTGAGCTGCTGTATAAGTTCCTCAATTGCGGCACAATAAGTCCACTTTATTTTGAAAGCAAAGACTTTGAAAAATAATTATTATCAATAGAAGCCTTCTTTAAAATGGGGCTTCTAGCGTTAAATCACCATCGTATAATTACTCAGGCTGATTAGTCCTCATCATCAAAGTTGGGCAATACCCCGCTGCGACTGTGTTCAAAAATAAGAGAGGTTTCTACGGTGGTTACTTCATCTCTTGAGGTAATTGCATTGAAGACAAACTGTCGTAAATGTTCACTGTCTTTAACTGACATATGAATGAAATAATCATAGCTGCCGCCCATGTGATATAAGCTAACAATTTCAGGAAGTTTAAGTAAATCGTCGCGAAGGTTGTTAACAATATCTTCAGAATAGGGCTGCAAGCGAATAGCGGCAATGGCTTCTATATTTCCACCTAAACTTTTGAAATCAATCTCGATACAAGCGCCGGTAATTATATTTTTATGTTTCATACGCTTTACACGCTCTAAACACGTAGAAGGTGCCACCCCTATTTGAGAAGCTAACTCTTTATTAGTGATATCAGCATCGCGATATAAAATAGTTAAAATGCGTAAATCTATATCATCTAATTTTTTCATTATGGTAAGTCTTCTATTTATATAGTAAATTAACACTATACCGACTATTCTCTTATTAACCAATGCACTGTGGTTGATAATCAAACAATCGTCGAAAAAAACAATGCTTTTCCGAATATTCGTCGCTTAACTTTTATTCAGTTTATACTTAAGTGCTTTTAAATTAATTTCAATTACACTTTTATAAGGAGATAATGTTGTTAAATTTAGTTTAGCGACATATTATGTCTATGTTCCGATGTCATTACTTATAATTATAAAAATAAAAAGGCTTACTCTATGACTTTGCTTTGGATACCCTTGCTATCGTTACTCGGCAGTATTATTTCCTCAAGAACGGGAAAATTAACACGTAATCAATCAACTGCGTTGACGTTGTTAATGCCTATCATTGCATTATTGATGACGATTAGCTTAGCGCCAGCTATTTTTGCTGGCAAGGTTATTAGGGAAACAATCTCTTGGATCCCTTTACTGGGTATAGATATCGCCTTTCGTTTAGATGGCTTAGCGCTGTTGTTTGTATTTATGATCTTAGGAATAGGCATATTAGTTATCTTTTATGCCCGTTATTACCTCAGTAGTAAAGACTCTATGCCCAAGCTTTATGCTTATTTGATGTTATTTATGACAGCGATGCTTGGTATTGTCATGTCGAATAATATCATTCAGCTCTGGTTCTTTTGGGAGCTAACCAGTATTAGTTCGTTTTTGTTAATTAGCTATTGGTGGCATAAACCCGAGGCACGAAAGGGCGCAATCATGGCCTTAATCGTAACCGGTGGTGGTGGTTTAGCATTGCTGGCGGGTTTGCTTTTACTAGGTAATATCGTTGGTAGTTACAATTTAGATGCTATCTTAGCGAGCAGAGAAATTATTCAAGCGCATGCTTGGTATGAAATCACTCTAATTTTAGTCTTACTGGGCGCTTTCACAAAATCGGCACAGTTTCCTTTTCACTTTTGGCTACCTCATGCTATGGCTGCGCCAACGCCGGTAAGTGCTTATCTACATTCTGCTACTATGGTAAAGGCTGGGATTTTCTTATTAGCGCGTTTTTATCCTGCATTAGCGGGTACCGATATATGGTTTATTCTGGTGAGTTTAACCGGATTAACTACCATGTTACTCGGCGCTTATATTGCGTTATTTAAACATGATTTAAAAGGGCTGTTAGCCTATTCAACGATCAGTCATTTAGGGTTAATCACTTTATTATTTGGTTTGGACACTAAGCTTGCCGCTGTTGCTGCCATTTTTCATATAATCAATCATGCTATATTTAAAGCTTCATTATTTATGGCAACGGGTATTATTGATCATGAAACGGGTACGCGTGACATGCGGAAACTCAACGGTATGTGGCGATTTATGCCTTATACCGCGACGTTAGCAATGGTTGCTGCGGCCGCGATGGCCGGTGTACCGCTGCTAAATGGTTTCTTGTCTAAAGAAATGTTTTTTGCTGAAACACTGCATCAACAATTACTTGGGTCTATGTCTTGGCTTATACCTGTACTTGCTACCGTTGCAGGAGCATTAGCTGTGGCTTACTCAGCTCGCTTTATTCACGATGTTTTCTTTAATGGTGACCCTATAGATTTACCTAAACAACCCAGTGAGCCACCGCGTTATATGCGAGTGCCTATCGAAATACTGGTCGCTTTATGTTTAATCGTCGGGGTATTCCCTAACTTTATTATTGATGACATTTTAAAAGCAGCGTCTTTTGCCGTACTCGGTGGATATGTTCCTGAATTTAAAGTTGCGTTATGGCACGGTTTTAATTTGCCACTCTTGATGAGTGCTATAGCGGTAATCGGTGGTTTATTTCTGTATACCCAGCGACGTTATCTGTTTCAATTTCAGGCATCTATGCCTAACTTGAACGCCAAGAAGGCTTTTGATGACAGTATATATCTCATCACAAAGTGGAGTCAGCGAAAAATAAACGACATAGAAAATGGTTCTTTACAACGTTATCTAATGCTAATGTTTGTTTTTGTTTTAATCTTTGCTGGTTGGCCATTATTTGAAATGCACCAACTAAGCGGGCAAAAAGAATTGACGCCAATTGATCTTCATAACGCGATTGGCGCAGCATTATTAATGATTGGCGCAATAAGTACGGTGATTTGGTACCGTGCAAGAGTGGTGTCGTTATTAATGATATCAGTTGTTGGTTTAATGGTGTCTGTCGTGTTTACTCGCTTCTCAGCACCTGATTTAGCCTTAACGCAATTAACGGTTGAAGTCGTCACTATTGTTTTACTGATGCTGGCCTTGTTTTTCTTGCCACAGCATTCACCCAAAGAGTCTAGCTCTTTACGTGTGGTACGCGATTTAGGGATTTCTGCTGCTTTAGGGGTTGTCGTCGCGAGTATTTGCTATGCATTAATTACCCGCCCACTTGAGTCAATATCAGAATTTTTCTTAGCCAATGCTAAAACAGGTGGCGGTGGTACCAACGTTGTTAATGTTATTTTGGTTGATTTTCGTGGCTTTGACACGTTAGGTGAAATTTGCGTATTAGGTATTGCTGCGCTGGGTATTTATAAGCTTCTAATCAACCTACCGTTACTTCTTCCTGTTAGGGATAGTGAAGGGCGACTATGGGCGAAAGAGCGTTATCCTATTTTATTAGCCAGTATTTCTCAGTCATTACTCCCCTTGGCATTAATGATCTCGTTTTATATTTTCTTACGTGGTCATAATCTTCCCGGTGGTGGATTTATTGCAGGTTTAGTGACCTCAGTTGCCTTTATTTTACAGTATATTGCACACGGCTCAGCCTGGATATCTACTCGTTTAACGATTAATTATCGGAAAATTATTGCCTCAGGAATTGCTATTGCGACATTTACTGGTGTGGGTAGTTGGTTCTTTGGTAGGCCGTTCATGACTACGTGGTTTGACTATTTCGATATTCCCATTATTGGTAAAATTGAACTTGCCAGTGCACTGATCTTTGATCTGGGTGTTTATATTACAGTTGTAGGCGCGACATTAATGATTTTGGCAAGTCTTGGTCAATTAGCGAGCGGGCCTAAAGAAGAGGTGAAAATTTAATGGAATTACTTTACGCATCCTGCGTTGGGCTTTTAGTGTCTTGTGGCGTGTTTCTAATCTTACGTTCTAGAACGTTCCCTATCGTATTAGGGCTAACGATGTTTTCTTACGCGGTTAATTTATTTCTGTTTTCATCTGGGCGGCTTAGCATCAATAATGCTGCGGTGCTTGGAACCTCTTCAGAATATACGGATCCATTGCCACAAGCTTTAGTGTTAACCGCGATAGTTATTGGTTTTGCAATGACTGCCTTCGTGGTTATTTTAGCTATCAGAGGGCGAGCAGATCTAGGCAGTGACCATGTAGATGGCCAGCCAGAAAAAGATAAAAAGGTAAACGTATGATCCAGAATTTGACCTTTTTACCGATTTTATTGCCGATACTTGCGGGTGTTATTTTATTGATGCCTCCCTTTGGCTCCAATAAAAGTACCCGAAGAGTGGCTTCTGTCGTACTCAGCGTTTTTACATTTGCCGTCTCATTGGCTTTACTACTCAAAGTCCAAGCTGATGGTACTCAGGTTTATGCTATCGGCGATTGGAGTGCACCCTTTGGTATTGTACTCGTTGCTGATCCCCTCTCGACATTATTAGTGTGTTTAACGACATTGCTCGGTGTTGTCTGTGTGTTATATGCGAGTGCAGGAGATGATGATAAAGGGAGTTTTTTTCATCCACTTGTACATTTTTTAATTTTAGGGGTCAACGGCGCATTCTTAACCGGCGATGCTTTTAATCTATTCGTCTTTTTTGAAGTATTACTTATCGCCTCGTATTCGTTGCTAATGCATGGTGGAGATAAAAAAAATACCCGAGTTGCTTTGCAGTACGTGATCCTTAATCTAGTTGGCTCAGCGATTTTCTTGATTGCTTTAGGGATTTTATATGGTGTATTAGGTACACTAAATATGGCTGATATGGCTCAGAAAGTAGCACTTTTACAAGGTGATGATGTTTACTTAGCCAAAATTGGTGGGATGTTATTATTGGTGGTATTTGCTTTAAAAGGCGCTTTGCTACCACTACATTTATGGTTACCTAATACTTATGCAACAGCAATACCTGTTGTCGCGGCATTATTTGCCATTATGACCAAAGTGGGTGTCTATTCAATGATGCGTGTTTATACACTTATATTTGGTGATGAAGCGGGCGAATTAACTCATATGGCGCAAAGTTGGTTGTGGTGGTTAGGGCTTGCTACAATTGCTATGGGCGCGGTAGGTGTTTTAGCCAGTAAAGATTTAAGAAAGTTAATCGCTAATTTGGTGATTGTGTCGGTGGGTACCTTGGTTGCATTAGTTGCGGTACAAACTATTGAAGCAACTTCCGCAGCTATCTATTACTTAGTGCACTCAACGTTGGTTACAGCAGCACTCTTTATTTTAGCTGACTTAATTGGTCGCCAACGTGGTGATGTTGCCGACCGTATTTCTGCAGGCTCTGCTGTTTCTCAGCCAAAGTTGCTTGGCGCTTGTTTTTTGATTGCTGCGATTGCGGTGATAGGCATGCCACCTTTGTCTGGTTTCATTGGAAAAGTATGGCTGCTTAAAGCAACTTTAAATGCTGAATATACCTTGGTGTTTTGGCCAATATATCTTTTTGCAAGTTTAGCTATATTATTTGCTGTGTCTAAAGCAGGTAGCACTTTGTTTTGGCATCATCATGCTAAAATAACCACTGATACAAAGCAAGAACGTGTTCATCCAGCGCAATTAGTCGCCTTGCTTATTCTCATCTCTGGTGCACCATTAATGACTATTTTTGCTGGACCATTAAGTGAGTATGCCATTGGTGCAGCTACCCAGTTACATGATTTTAATAACAACATTAAACTTATCCTTTCAGGAGGACAGTAATGCGATTAGAAACACGATTTAAATGGCTACCCGCTCCTTTAATGAGCCTGGTACTGTTTACTGTCTGGTTGGTGTTAAATAACAGCTTGTCAGCAGGGCATATTTTCTTAGCCACTACTTTAGCGATAGTCATTCCTTTGGTGACTAGCCCGTTTAGAACAAAGCAACCCATCATTATTAAGCCTGGTTTAGCGTTGCGCCATTTAGCGTTGGTTTTATATGACATTATTACGGCCAATGTTCAGGTTGCTATTTTAATATTAGGGCCCACTAAAAAACTAACACCTGGGTTTGTTAAAGTACCATTAGACTTAACACACAGTTTGCCCATTACTATTTTGGCAAGTACTGTGTCATTAACGCCAGGCACTGTCAGTGCGGAAGTGTACCCTTGGAGAGAAAGCTTAAGTGAAGGTGAAAAGCTTGAACAACAGTTTTTGCTAATACACGTTTTAGATCTAAAAGATGAACAGGCCTTAATAAAAATGATTAAACAACGTTATGAAGCGCCTCTTAAGGAGATGTTTCAATGTTAGAAACTGTAATTTCAATTGTTTTTGCTATGATAGGTTTGTCGTTATTATTAAATGTATGGCGCTTATTAATGGGACCCTCTATACCCGATAGAATACTTGCACTCGATACGATGTATATCAATACAATCGCATTGATCATTTTATACGGTATGAGTATGGGCACTGCATTATATTTTGAAGCAGCGCTGTTAATCGCTATGTTAGGATTTGTTAGTACTGTTGCGGTATGTAAGTATTTGCTGCGTGGCGATATTATAGAGTAAGGGGTAAGTTATGGCAGAATGGATTATTTCAATATTATTATTAATTGGCGGCTCTTTTGTACTCGTTGGCTCTATTGGCTTAGTAAAAATGCCAGATTTTTTTATGCGACTTCATGGACCCACTAAAGCTACAACACTCGGCATGGCATCCTTGCTAACTGCTGCGATGATCTTTTTTAGTACCACTCATACAGGGTTTAGCGTAAAAGAAATATTGATCTCGCTATTCTTATTACTTACTGCACCCATCAGTGCCTATATGATGATTAAAGCGGCGATTCATCACAAGCTTGAGAGTATAGAACGCACAAAAGGCATAGATAACATTGAAGATGATGTTTAATCTTTTCTAGCGTTAACTCAATAAAGTATCTGTTAAATATAAAACACTGACCGTCTTGATGCTCAGTGTTTTTTTACATTATTTAACTGAATATCAACACCTTATTAAAATAAAAAATCCCTAACTGTTTTAATTGTTAGGGATTTTTAGCTAGCTAGAACATCAGTATCTACTACTTAATATATCGGTGTTATAACTATTATCTGGCGTTTTATTGCCTAGTCATCTTCTGTTAAATTAAGCTTAGAAGTTAACGGTTACTTCATTTGAACATGCTGTTGACGCGTCACAAATTTGATACACGAATTGGCTACCTGTTGTGCGACGTTCACGGTCACGGTAAATACCCGCATTTTCTACCGTATCAATTTTTACACCATTACGGAAAATATCTACCCTATCTGCTGAAGTACCTTCCCAAGTAATATCAACACGTAAGCGACCTAAACGAGACTTGTATGCACGTTTAACCGCGGCTTCAATACTTACTGATGAAACAGTGACCAGCATATTTTCTGTAGTGTTTAAACCTTCGCTATCTGTAACGGTAAGTGTAACTTCATAGTTACCCGTTGCAGCGAAAGTATGTACAGGGTTTTGTGCGCTCGATATAGCACCGTCGCCGAAGCTCCAATCCCAGCTAACCATATCGTCATTTCTATCAGTGCTGCTATCCGTAAACGTAGCGGTTAGACCGTCTGCTTGATAAGTAAAGCTCGCTTGTGGTGCGCTAGGAAGTGTTTCACCAATACCAGTAATAGTCAGTGCCCAGTTGTTTAATGTACCGGTATCTGCCGCTGCATTATCAGCAACACTTAATATCCAGTCACCCGTGGCTACTTCGCCGTTGAAAGCTGAAGAGCTAAAGGTACTATCAATGTTATCGTCGCCGCCACCTGATGCACTGTGCAGTGGTGCAGTAGTCCCTGAAGGAGATGTTAACATGACGGTTAAGTCGCCAATCCACGTATGAGTAATATTTACATAAATATCAGAAGCAAAAACGGTAAGTTCATCTGCAACATTAATGGTTGAAGAAATACCTTCTGCATTGTTATCAGGAATACTAATAACCTCATCATTCGTGTAAGTAAACTCGTTCAACCCTTGTGGATTAACCATTAAGCGAACAGTAGATGCTTTAACTAAATCATCACTTGTTCCCGTTACCACAAAAGTATATTCACCCCACTGTGTTTCCGCTGTTGTTGGTACACTCAGTTCAAATGTTGCACCTGGCGTTGCAGTATCTGTTGATAATGTTGCACCAGCAAGTGAGCCATCTAAAGTTAAGCTAACTTCACCGTTCCAATCGGCAACAGAACCAACATTAAAGCTGTAAGTTGCTGTTTCGCCAGCTTCAATAGTGTTTGAACCTGGTGTTGCTGCAAGCGTAAAACCAGGTGTTGGATCCGCATCGTTTAGTGCATTATTAACGTTCAAGCGTTTTCCTGATACTGTTTTACCTGCAAGTGCAGCGTTATCATCACCAGAGCTCATTAAGAGTGCTTTCATTTCAATCGCATTCAGTTCAGGGTTTACTGACCAGGCTAATGCTGCCGCACCGGTAACATGTGGCGTCGCCATCGAAGTGCCTGAATATGATGCGTAGCCACCACCGGGTACTGTTGATAAAATATCAGAGCCTGGAGCACCTAAATCAACAGTGGTTAAGCCCCACTGTGAAAAACTAGACATACTATCAGTACGCGTTGTACTTGCTACGGCTAAGACTGAATCATGCGGGTAGCCAGAAGGATAGCTGCTTTGCGCATCGTTGTCGTATGCATCGTTACCTGCGGCGGCAACAAACAAAATGTTAGCTTCTTCAGACGAAGTAATTGCATCAGAAAGTGCTTGGCTAAATCCGCCTCCGCCCCAACTGTTATTAGTAGCACGCACGTTTATGCCATTATTTTTTAAATCAACGAAGTAATCAATACAGGTTAATGCGTCAGAAAGGCTACCAGAACCCGATGCACTAAGGAATTTACAACCTATAATAGATACATTGTGGTTAACACCAACTACACCTAGCCCATTGTTGCCTGTTGCTCCAATCGTACCTGAAACATGACTACCATGACCTGCGTCATCCATAGGATCACCCACACCGGTAATCGCATTGATACCATGCATATCATCGATAAAACCATTGCCATCGTTATCAATACCGTCACCCGATATTTCTGCAGGGTTAGTCCAGACATTCGCCATTAAATCAGGGTGTGTATGATCAACACCGGTATCAATAACACCAATGATCACATCATGACTACCCGTAGATATATCCCATGCTTCAGGAGCATCGATATCTGCATCGGCAACACCACCACCTTGACCGGTATTATTCATGCCCCAAAGGTCAGCGAAGCTACTATCGTCAGGTGTTACGCTTGCATGAACAATATAATCAGGTTCAGCATATAAGACAGCTGGGTTTTTACGGAGTTTTTCAAGTGCACTTTTGACTGAAATATTATCAAGGGTAAATTTCGCGATACGGCCTTTTTTCAAGTTGCGATATTTATCATCAATTTCGTCATTGTTTAAATCAGAAATTTTAGCTCGCACTATGCTGCGGGCAGCACGACGGTCAAATTTAGATGCGCTATCTTTATAGACAACAATCACTGAGTCTGATTTATAAGTAAGACCTTCTTTCGAGCTAAGGTCTAGTGATGCATTAGCGAACAAAGGCAGTAACGCCAATGTTAAAGCTGATAATTTTGCTTTCATGTTTTGCTCCATGTTTATTTTTAATCGTTAATTAAATTATGTGTAGCCTACAGATAATTATTAGGCTGAATTCCTTTCTTTCTAAATATTTCTAGCTATGGGTTTACGCAACCTTATTACTTTAATCATAAAAATAGAGGTGTGACTATTAAAATGTAACAAACACGACTTTTTCATTACTTTAGCTAGATTTTTTTAAGATTTTTTACGACTTTTTTACTACTTTTTCTGTATTTAATCTGAGAAGTTATTAACTAGTCCTTTTTTGTTAGTACTTATGTTTTAACATGGTTTTAACGTATGTTTAACTTGGGGTTATTGTTTATGTTATTGTTTTTTAATGTTTTTATTGGAATGGTAAAATAGGGTGATATATATTTGTTACTAAACAACGTACAGTTTTTAATGCAACGAAGTAAAACGAATAGCGTTTTTGTTTGGGTTTCTTATGGTTTTAATTAGAAACGTATTCAAAGTGCTTATTTACCATTTTTTATCGTTTTGAACGCTAAGGTGATATTTATCAAATTAGCGATTATGTCAATAAGCCAGGCTGGTTAAATACTGTAAGGTATATAACTTTTTTTATGGTTAACTTATTGAAATTAAGTTTAAAATTATTATTTTGGTACTGTTCATTATTATTGTTAAACAGTTATGGGAATACAAAACGCCAATACAGGTAAGACAACAAGCTTCTTATCCATTAAAAACATTGTGAGTAAATTGTGTACTCAAATAAAAAATAAAAATAGGGATATATTTTGAAACTTAATAAATCATTAATCACTTGCGCCATTGTTATGGCACTAGGTTTAAATCAAACGGCTTTTGCCGGTGAAGATACCAAGGAAGTTACAAGTACGGTTGTTATTCAATCCGATCTGATGGTCAATGCACTAGGGAATGTGATTATGTTGTCACAAAGCTCTACGGTAGGTACTGATTTAGGTAATGAAACGACTATTTTTCAAGAGGGTGATGTCAATGGTACTGGCTTTACTGTGATCGGTGAAGGCAACATCGCAGAGATCATGCAAATAGGCGCTGAAAACTTAGCTGTTGGTACCTTTATTGGTAACAATAATGAACTGTACGTTGATCAAGATGGTGATATCAACGAAACAGAAAATAACGTTACCGGTGATAATAACCTTGTTGAAGTAAGTCAGCTGGGCGCTGGTTATTTGGGTATTGGTAATCGTGTTGTTAATGAGGTTGTGGGTGACGGCAACGAAATCACTGTAGATCAAGGTGACGGCGGTCATTGGGCTATTAATAGTGAACTAACCGGAGCCGATAACACTATCGATATTGTCCAAGATGGCGAATGGAATGAAACTTACCTCACCACTATTACCGGTGACAGCAATACTGTTGAAAGCACTCAAGATGGTTATTGGAATGTGACAAGGGTATCAGCGATTGAAGGTGATGCAAACGAACTTGAAATAGAGCAAGATGGCGCTCGAAATCAGGTTACTATCGCATCAGTTGCTGGTGATGAAAACGAAATTGCTATCGATCAAGAAGGTGATAACAATATCGCTGAGTCAGGACTTTATATCGGTAATGCTAACACCACTGACATCATGCAAAACGGTGATGGAAATACGGCTAGCTTTGATGTTATTGGTGATGAAAACGACTTTAACTATATACAAGTAGGCGATAGTAACAGCAGCTATATTGGCGCTATTGGTACTAATAATGAATACACTTCTGTTCAAGTGGGTAACTTAAATGAAAGCCACGTTGTTAACTTTAATGGTAATAACAATAACATTGACGTGATGCAATCTGGCGACGAAAATGTTGCTGTTTTAGAAGCTTCAGCTGATGACAATGTCTTGACCACAAGCGAAAATGAAATTTCAATCGCTCAAACGGGTTTTGCTAATGACGCGGTAGTGGTGTTAAGTACTATTCTTAGTAGTAATGCGAATACCATAGATATTGCTCAAAACGGCGAATTAAACTCATTAGATATTCTAGTTGAAGGCAGTAACCACGAAATTGGTATCGAACAAATAGGTGATGAAAACTTAATCTATGGAACTGATGGCGGCGCTATGCTTATTGGCGGCGACAATATTGCATTTAACATAAGCCAAGTGGGTAATGGCAACGTTGTTGAGGGATCTTTTATTAGTGATTCTGGCGTAGTTTCTATCACGCAAATGGGTGATTGGAATTCTGCGGTCATTGTACAGCAGTAATGACTTGTTAATCTAAATTTGGATAAGGGGCCACAGGCCCCTTTTTATGTCTCTTAATATGCTTAAATATATATCTTTAATCTTGATCATCCTTTTATCGTTATTTTCGCCTTCTAGCCATGCGTCTAGTGAAGTCGAAATAGGGGGGTTACTCCTTGATAATACCAAGAGTCGTTTAGGACATGATTTTTACTTTAAATTTAGTCAGTTATGGCATGACGTACCAAACACGCAAGGTATAAATGTTCAAATAATAGAACAAATTGTACCCAGAGCAGGCACTAAGCTTAGTTTAGTGCTTAACCGTCGTATTATTTATGTCACTTACTTTGGGCGACGCCAATCACCGGTCAAAGAAAAAGTAGAGCAAGCGATATTTATATTAATCGATGCAATGTCGCAGCCTCAATATAGTCGAAATAATATTGATATGGCTGGGAATGGTTTTTAGTCATAAGGAAAGTAGCGATGAAAAAATTAATATTAGCTTTAGCGATTCACCTTAGCTTAAGCGCTTACGCAATGAGCTCAGAATTAGTTTATACACCCATTAATCCAAGCTTTGGTGGTAGTGCATTAAACGGCAGCTTTTTGTTAAGTAAAGCACAAGCACAAAATAAACATAAAGCCGAACAGAGTAAAAAAAGCTTTGAAGAAAAAGTATCAGATGCTATTGAACGGGCAACAATTAGCGATATTGTCAGTCAATATAAAGACACTGTTTTAGGTGAAAGTGCGGTATTTAATAATGAAGGCGATACCACTTTTTTTAGTGGCGATTATCAAATTGATATTTTATCTGCTAACAGTGACAGCATTACTATCGAAATTACTGATTTATTAACAGGTAAAATAACTATAATTGAAATACCGAAGTTTGGATAAACCATGAAAAAAATTATAATCGTGACCCTAGTTGGCCTGTTATCGGCCTGTAGTGTATTGGATTCAGCGAGTAATTTATTTCCTCCTAAGCAGTCATTAGCAACAAAAATGATGCCGTTAGAAAGTTTTAAAGAACTAAAGGCTTTACCTAAACCTAAAGGACCAATAGCCGTTTCAGTGTATGCTTATCGAGACCAAACAGGACAATACAAACCGCAAGCTAATGTCAGTTCATTCTCTACTGCGGTAACTCAAGGCGCTACCTCTATTTTGATGCAGGCGTTAAGTGACTCTGATTGGTTTTTACCGGTAGAGCGTGAAGGTTTACAAAATGTATTAACTGAACGAAAAATTACCCGCGCAGCCAATCAAGCAAACAAAGCGACAGAAAATATAGAATTACCCCCATTGACCACCGCTAAAATACTGCTTGAAGGTGGCATTATCAGTTATGACTCCAATACTAAAACCGGAGGCTTTGGTGCTGAATATTTTGGTATTGGTGCTTCAGAGCTATATCGTGAAGATCAGATCACCGTTTATATGCGTGCGGTTGATGTGCGCACTGGGCAAGTGCTTGTGTCGGTATCTACCAGTAAAAAAGTGCTGAGCCAAGAAGTACGCGCTGGATTTTTCCGTTATATCAGTTTTAAACGTTTAGCTGAAATGGAAGGCGGTTATAGTGATAACGAACCTATGCATGTTTGTGTGCAACAAGCGATTGAAAAAGCGATCACTGAATTAGTCATTAAAGGCATCGCACGAAATGTATGGCGTGCTGACGTTTAAGCGTTATTCGCAACAACTAAAAGGCCAGTGATTAATCACTGGCCTTTTAGTTTGTATCATATTTAGAGCTAATGATATTAATTCGCAGTAAAGAGATAATCCTGTGTCCGACTGATCAGTTCAATACGATTTCTTGATTGGGTTTTTCTAAAAATACTATAAAGGTGCGTTTTTACTGTATTGGGACTAATGTGAAGCTGATCAGCAATTTCTTGATTTTTTGCACCACGAGAAACTAAGCCAATGATGGTATTCTCACGTCGTGTCAGGCTGGGTAAGCTTATTGATTGTTGCTGTTGATTTGCAGGGAGTTGATTTAATTTACTCACTTTAACAAGTAACTCACTGAGCGCACTATTCATGGTTTTTCGTTTAAACCATCGCTCATTTTTTTGTAATCTTGTAATACCACGCAAAATAATGTCAATGCGTTCCCCTTGATAAAATATCCCAGCAATGCTCGATATCAACAGTTGTTTTTCATCACATAAATTATCGGTAGCATTAAAAAAAACAACCCGTACTCTAGAGGTAAGTTGCTGTATTTCCATTGGAATATTGTCTGTTAAAATATAGAATTGTAAATCAATAAAAATCAAATCAAAAACTGTTATTAGCTCATTATTAGGTAAGGTTTCTGCTAACGTGATATCAATACCACAGGTTTTAACTAGGTCGGTAAACTGGAGGGTAGAGTGGTGAACTTCATTTTTTGCAATATTACTTACTACACTATTTGTTAAAAAGAAGGCTTTGAGCTTAAGTCCATTTATTGGATCCATAGTTAACTAATTCCCTATCCATGTAATATTCAATCCTTTTTATGCTTATTTAACCGATAAGAAATTACACAGATATCTTGTGTCTACTTAACAATAATTTTGCATTTGTTACATCAACATAACAAATAAAAAGCGCAATGTCGTTATAAAAGAATAAACATTTATAATTAAAAAATTACCCTTGAAAAGTATCCAATTACCGTCATTTAATTTCATTATCTAAATGCTTTATTTAGCTAAAATAGCCAGTGCAAGCCGAATGACTTTTGGTTAGAATACCTCGTCTATTTTTTACCTATATGCCAGAATATAAAAATGCCAGAACCCTACCAAGATTTAATTCAAATCTTTAATGACACATTTAGTTCCAGCACCAATACTCGTTTGATCAAAGGCGACGACGAACCTTTGTATAGTCCGGCAAGTAATGCCTGTGACTATCATCAAATTATTTTTGCTCATGGTTTTTATGCCAGTGCTTTACATGAAGTATCACATTGGTGTGTGGCTGGAAAAGCACGTCGGTTATTAGAAGATTTTGGTTATTGGTATATGCCTGATGGTAGAGATGCGGAGCAACAGAAAACATTTGAACGGGTTGAAATTAAACCACAAGCAATTGAGTGGGCTTTTAGTGTGGCAGCAGGGAAAAAATTTAATGTTTCAGCTGACAACCTCAATGGTGCAGCTGCCGATACTATTACTTTTAAAGAAAATGTTTTTCAGCAAGTGCAACAATATTTGCATCAAGGGTTTCCTGTTCGCGCTCAAGCATTTATTGACGCACTGGCTAATTTTTATAACGTATCGTTGCCTTTGAATATCACCCAATTTTCTGCCAACGCAACATTTAATCACTCAGAGACTGTTACTCATGTTTAAACTTGGTTTTATTATCAATCCTATTGCTGGCATTGGCGGCAGTGTTGCTTTGAAAGGAAGCGATGGAGATGGCATTGCAGAACAAGCCCTAGCGCTTGGAGCTACCGCAAAAGCAAATCAGCGAGCAAGCTTAGCACTGTCAATACTTCTACCTTATCGAGATGACATTATCGTTTATTGTGCTAATGATCTTATGGGAGAGATGGCCGCTCAGGCACTTGGTTTTAAAACCCAAGTTGTTTTTCAAACCGATAAGCCTGAACATACCACGGCAGAAGACACTGAAAATACTGTAAAAGCCTTGTTAGCAGAGCACGTAGATATATTATTATTTGCTGGTGGTGATGGCACTGCCCGCAATGTTTGTAAAATTGTTGGCGACAAATTTCCTGTGCTAGGTATTCCTGCGGGCTGTAAAATTCACTCAGGTGTCTATGCCGTTACGCCAAAAGCTGCGGGGCGGGTAGTAGAGATGATGCTGACTAATCAGTTAGTTACCCTTACCGAAGCTGATGTTATGGATATCGACGAATCGTTATTTCGAGAAGGTATTGTTAAAGCAAAACGCTATGGCGAAATGCAAATTCCGGCTGAGTTACGCTATGTTCAAGCGGTTAAATCTGGTGGCAAAGAACTTGATGAGCTAGTGCTGCAAGACATTGCTGCTCATGTTATTAATGAAATGGACGATGAGCTTTTTGTGATTGGCTCAGGCTCAACCACCGCTTTTTTAATGGAAGAGTTGGCGCTAGATAATACTTTACTGGGCGTTGATCTGGTTGAACAGCAACATTTAATTGCCAGTGATGTAACCGAGCCGCAATTATGGCAAGCAATAACCTCGGCGAAAGCCGATAATAAAACAATTAAGTTGGTGATCACGTTAATTGGTGGACAAGGTCATATATTTGGTCGAGGTAATCAACAGCTCAGTCCACGAGTGGTCCGCGCCATCGGCAAAGATAATATTTTAATTATAGCGACGAAAGCGAAATTAACAGCATTAGCATCAAGACCCTTAATTGCTGATACCGGTGATAGTGATTTAGATATCGAGCTTTCAGGGTATTTACCGGTAATAACAGGATACAATGATCAAGTATTATACCCGGTAGCAAGTCCACAATAATGGGCTTTCAATCTATGTTTACAACTAATCATAAATTTTTTAAAACTTAACAGTAAGTAGAATTATGTCAATTGAAGAAAAAAAATCGTTTGAAAATATTGCTGCCCTTTATCTATATTTAGATAATTTATTTGATCAAGATAACAGTGATGACCAATTATTTGCCAGCAGCTATTTACGCGGCTTTATCAGTTTATCTGTTATTGAATTTGGTGATGAGTCGCAAGCACTCTCTCAAGAACTTGCGCTAAGTATCGATGAAAAATTGCAAGCAGCCCGTACCGAATTGAGCCCGCAAGATAGAAAAATAGTACAAGACTATTGGCTAGACCTTAAACAATCATTTGTATCGGTTTAGTCATAACAGCCTTTATTAAAGACTATAAATATTTACGACGAATAATATCGCGAATAACAAACCTGTTGGGTGATAAGTTAAAAAGTTCTTGTCTGCCAACAGGATATTCGCCACCCGTTAAATCAGCAGTCAAAATATCGGCTAATAGCGGCGCTGTACATAAGCCCCTAGCACCCAAGCCGGTAAGTACGTATAGATTTTTAATCACAGGTGCAGGTTCTTGATAACGCCAGTTTTTATCTTTTGCTAAATGGGCATAGCTGCTTTTATGCTGGGCTATATCAGGCATAGCGCCCACAACAGGTAAGTGATCTGGTGTCATACAGCGTAAACGAGCTTTACTCGAGGTAACGTCTTGTTCGCGCCATGATACTAATTTAGGCAGGCACTTTTCTAACATGGTTAAATTATATTGATCGCCAGCATCTGTTGCCACAATATCGAAACTGTCCTTTTCAAATGTCGCGCCGATGCAATGTTGTTGCTGGTGTGCAGGTGTTAGATAACCTTTGTGGCAAATAACGGTAGATAAGTTTTTGATCTGCTCGTTCGTTGCCATATTCGTTATTTGACCACGCACAGAACTCAGTGGTAATTCATCAATAATATTGAGTTTAATAGATTCAGCACCGCCGCAAAAAATAACAACTTTTTCATTTATTGTGCCTTTGCTTGTTGTTAGCTGCCAACTCTTGTCGTCTTGCTGGTTAAGTGCGGTAATGTTTACTTGATTTTTTATCGACAACTGCTGAGTTTGCTGTGCTGCATTAAATAGCTGTTGAACTAATTCACCGGGCGCTATCCAGCCAGCGCTGGGCATAAACAACCCCCCGTTTTCAAGTGTAATACCGGCTAATAGTGATGCTTGCTCTGCATTTATACTGGTAATTAATTCTTTTGACCAAGGGTTGGTTTGCTCGAAAATTTTTTGTCTTTTTTCTAAAGCTGTTTTGTAGGAAATTTCAAGCAAGCCACACCAATCATGACTAAAAACAAACCCTTTGCTGTGTAAGTCTTTATAGCATTTTAGTGCATGCCAAAATGCCTGTTGGTAAAACAAGCTAATGTCATCAACTTGTTGATGAATGAGTGGAAATAACGCACCGACATGATTACTTGAAGCGCCTTGGGCAATTTCTTTATCTTTACAATAAAGTGTTACTTTTATATTTTTTTGAGTCAATGCATAAGCAACACAGGCAGCAGCAATGCCACCACCAATAATGGCAACACTTTCGGGTTGCTTAATAATGGGTCTAATTTGATAGCCTTTTCTTTCAAGCGGCGTATTTAAATTTTTTTGTTGTTTAATCACAAGTATTTATTAAATCCATTGGTTTTCAAGCGCTAAAGATAGTATTTTAACGTGAATTAAATGTGTCTGTCATAAAATTGTAAAAACCAGTGTACACGTGTACACTGAGCAGACCAGTTTGTGGGCAAATTTCTGTATGATATGCCTGATTTTTCAATTTTTAAATGGTTATTCAAATGAAACGTGTAGTGATCACCGGATTAGGCATTGTATCGAGTATCGGTAACAATGCGGAAGAAGTTTTATCATCTCTTAAAGCAGGCCGTTCAGGTATTAGTAAATCTGAAAGCTTTGCAGAAGCTGGTTTAAAAAGTCATGTTTGGGGTAAGCCCACGATTGAGCCTAAAGATCATATTGATCGCAAAGCATTTCGTTTTATGGGTGATGCAGCAGGTTATGCTTACATCGCTATGGAACAAGCCATTAATGATGCCAAACTAACTGAAGACCAAGTATCAAATGTTCGTACCGGTATTGTTGCTGGCTCAGGCGGCGCGTCTTCAGAAAATATTGTTATTACCACGGATACACTCCGTAATCGCGGTATTCGCCGTGTTGGCCCTTATGCTGTGCCTAAAACTATGGGCAGTACCGTTTCAGCTTGTTTAGCAACACCTTTTAAAATTAAAGGTGTTAACTATTCAATCAGCTCTGCGTGTGCAACGAGTGCACACTGTATTGGTAACGCCATGGAACTTATTCAACTGGGCAAGCAAGACATTGTTTTTGCTGGCGGTGGTGAAGAAGTTCATTGGTCTCTAGCGATGATGTTTGACGGTATGGGCGCTTTATCTGCGGGTCGTAATGATACGCCAGAACTTGCTTCACGTACTTATGACGCTGACCGTGACGGTTTCGTTATTTCAGGCGGCGGCGGTATGGTTGTTGTTGAAGAACTTGAACACGCTTTGGCTCGTGGTGCACATATCTATGCTGAAATTGTTGGCTATGGCGCAACTTCTGACGGTTACGATATGGTCGCTCCAAGTGGTGAAGGCGCAGTACGTTGTATGCAACAAGCCATGCAAGGTGTTGAAGGTAAAGTTGATTATTTAAATACTCACGGTACTTCTACACCTGTTGGTGATGTTAAAGAGCTTGGCGCAATTCAAGAATTGTTTGGTAAAGATTCACCGGCAATTAGTGCAACCAAAGCAATGACGGGTCATGCACTCGGCGCGGCGGGTGTTCATGAAGCTATTTATTCATTACTGATGATGGAAAACAGTTTTGTTGCTCCGTCTATCAATGTTGATAACTTAGATGAAAAAGCGCAAGGCCTAGATATTGTTACTGAAAAACGTGATGTTGAACTTAATTTGATTATGTCTAACAGCTTTGGCTTTGGTGGCACTAACGCTACTTTAGTGATGAAAAAATATAAATAATGACAAACAACGATACCTTGTCATTTAGTGTTTAACTAAATCAGAAATACGCTTTGAATATAATTAACCGCGTTTTTCTGTTTGGTTACATCTAAAAGACTCAGTATTATTTTGTTATTTAAAAAGCCACTTTATAGTGGCTTTTTTGCATTTAAGATACAATAACCCTCATCAGATCAATAATGACTTTAGGTTTATAAACCATGAAGATTTTTTACGATGAAAACATGCCTTTTGCTGAAGAGTTCTTTGGCGACCTAGGTGAATTACACCCATTTGTTGGTCGTGAGTTAACCGCTCAACAGGTCAAAAGTGCGGATGTTTTATTAGTGCGCTCGATTACTAAGGTTAACCAAGCGCTATTAGCAAGCAATTCAACTTGTCAGTTTGTTGGTACGGCAACAATCGGTGTTGACCATATTGATCAGAGTTATTTAACTGAACGGGGCATTACTTTTACCGCAGCGCCAGGCTGTAACGCTATTTCTGTTGCAGAATATGTGATCAGTGCCTTGGTTGTCTTAGCCGAACGTTACTTAATTGATTTGTTCTCGTTAACCGTAGGTATTGTTGGTGGGGGTAATACCGGTACTCGTTTAAGTGAAAAATTATCGGCACTGGGTATTAAGTATTTAATTTGCGATCCACTACTCGCCGCAAAACAGACAAATAATACTAAAGACCAACGCCATTACTCATCACTTGATGATGTTTTAGCTTGTGATGTCATTTCACTGCATGTTCCCATCATTGAAAATGGCGAACAGCCAACTTTTCACTTACTCAATGAAAAACGTTTAAAGCAACTGCACGAAAAGCAAATTCTTATTAACGCCTGTCGCGGTGAAGTTATCGATAATAAATCGTTACTGGCGCTTAAAAAACAAGGGCATGGTTTGAAAGTTGTTTTAGATGTTTGGGAAAATGAACCTAATATATTGCATGAACTTATTGCCTACACTGAAATATCTTCTGCGCACATTGCAGGTTATAGCTTAGAAGGAAAAGCACGTGGTACAGAAATGCTCTATCAGGCATTATGTCAACAACTGAATATGCCGATAGAAAAGCACCTAAGTGATTTTTTACCACGCGCCTCAATAACCGAAGTTGAAATTAATCAACCGTTCGAGCAAATACTACTAAACCAGCTCGTAAAAATGGTTTACGATGTACGTCGTGATGATGGAATTTTCAGAGAAACAATTTTAAGTCATGGCTTTGACCACATTCGGAAAACTTATCCGGCTCGCAGGGAGTTTTCTGCGGTTAAAGTAAGCATGACAAATCAAGCCAAGAGTGATGTGCCACATCATCTTGGTTTTCTTAAAAAGTAACTTATTTAACGTATATAAAGTACTAATCTTCAAAGCAAAGAGAGAGTGACATGGCACAGAAATTTGATGTCTGCGTATTAGGCGCTACAGGTTTGGTGGGTAAAACCATCATTGAAATATTAGAAGAACGTGATTTTCCAATCAATAAATTATACCCGTTGGCGAGTGCTCGTTCAGCAGGTGAATTTATTGATTTTAATGGTCAAAGTATTGAAGTACTCGATGCTGACCATTTTGATTTTAGTCAAGCGCAAATTGGCTTTTTCTCAGCGGGTGGCTCAATTTCAGCTAAGTTTGCTCCTATTGCTGGTGAAGCAGGGTGTATTGTTATAGACAATACTTCTGAGTTTAGATACGACGCAGATATTCCGCTAATCGTTCCTGAAGTTAACCCAAGTGCATTAGCTGATTATAGAAACCGTAATATTATTGCTAACCCTAATTGTTCAACTATTCAAATGATGGTCGCGCTAAAACCTATCTATGATGCTGTTGGTATTAATCGTATTAATGTTTCTACTTATCAATCAGTTTCTGGTGGTGGTAAAGCAGCAATGGACGAATTAGCTAAGCAGACTGCAGACTTGTTAAGCGGAAAACCTGTTGAGACTAAACATTTTCCTCGTCAAATCGCTTTTAATGTTATCCCGCAAATTGATGTCTTTATGGATAATGGTTATACCAAAGAAGAAATGAAAATGGTCTGGGAAACGAAAAAAATTCTAGGCGATGAAAACGTTCTTGTTAATCCAACCGCGGTTCGTGTGCCGGTATTCTTTGGTCACGGTGAAGCCTTACATATTGAAACGGGATCACCGATTTCAGCAGAAGAAGTTAAAGATTTGCTTGAGCAAGCTGAAGGTATTGTTGTTTGTCGTAATGACGAAGACTTTCCAACACAGATAGGCGATGCAAGCGGAAAAGATGCCACTTATGTTGGTCGTATTCGTGAAGATATTAGTCATAGTTGTGGGATCAATATGTGGGTTGTTGCTGACAATGTACGTAAAGGTGCGGCAACAAACAGTGTACAAATTGCTGAATTATTGGTTAAAGACTACCTTTCATAACATCCCTTTAATAAATGAGTTAGCGTTAAAGTTGAGTTAACCTTAAGATTTATTAAAGAAAAATCAAAACTCGTCGTTATAGTTAACGACGAGTTTTTTTGTTTCATTATTACTAAAAAAATGTGTATTAACTTGCTATGATATAAACAGCAGGTGTAGGGTTGGAATAAAATTTGCTTTACTTTCTCTAGGCTTGAAGTGCCAAACAATTGGCAGTAAATAAAAATAATTAGGAAAACTTGATGCATCGATTATTACGCCTGTGCCTGTGGCAGGTAATATTTATAAGCATTACCACGTATAGTGTTTCTTTGTTCGCCTTTGAAGAAGGCGGTATTCGTATTCGGGGCCCCAAGGCGACGGATATGTTTCCGTACGATCAATACGGGCCTATTACCTCAAAAGATACCCTGTGGAACATTGCTTTAAAAGTTCGTCCAGACCCTACTTTGTCTGTTTATCAAGTAATGCAGGCGTTATATCAAAAAAATCCGCAAGCATTTAAAGAAAATAACTTAAACCATCTTAACAATGGCCAGTACTTAAAATTGCCGTCTGTTAGTGAGATGCGTGCCATAAATCCTCTTGCGGCAAAAAGTAAGTCAACCTCTGATGATAAAACATGGCAAAAGAAAGTTGCTAAAACTGTTAAGAAAAAAATTGTTCCTCCTGCTGAACTTGCCATTAAAAAGGAAGATTTAGACGCGACTAAAAAAGAAATCAATGCACAGCTTGAAGAAATAAACTCTAAGCAAACCGTTCGTTTAGAAACTATCCAAAATGATGTTTTAGATTCAATTGATGGCTTGCAGGCTATTCTTAAAGAAAATGCAGTTGTTGATGAAAAAATATCAACGGTGAATCAGCAGCTGAATGTTTTTAAAGAAGCTTCAACTATAGAAGATGAAAAACAAAACGCTCAATTAGCACTGATCATGTCACTTCAGCAAGAACTATTGAAAATGGCAGAAGCGAGTGAGCAAGCGTTATTATTAGAGAAGCAAAAAGCTGAACTTGAAAATGAAGGCATAACCTCGCAGCTTTGGTTTCAGATCTTAATGTCAACGCTACCAGCATTTTTTGTCTTGAGTCTTGTATTTTGGTTCTTGCGCCGTCAAAAAGGTGGAGAAACTGAAGCTGTAGCTAAGCCTAAAAAATCAAAAACTGTTGCTCAAGAAAAAGCCAAACCAGCAGACACAGCTGAAGCACCTCTTGCTGCTTTAGATAACGAACTTTCACTTGATGATGAATTATCGCTTGATGATGAATTATCACTTGATGATGAACTTTCAATGGACCTAGGTGAGGATGAACTTAATTTAGATGATTCATTGTTTGCTGACGACGCAGATGATGGATTAGGT
>NZ_JACGVV010000043.1:0-28152 GCF_014077405.1 Colwellia sp. BRX10-9
CGATTATCTGGCCATTAACGTATAACTGAACATGACGATAACAGTTAATCTTTATCGACAGGACATAGTAACTCTGACTAAGACATAGTTTTACCTTTTAATGCATAACCTATTTATATGCATATTTTTATGCCCCAGCTTATGGGGCTTTTTTTTACTTATTATTTACTTTTAAGTGATCGGCTATGTGGCCATTAACGTATAACTAAACATGGCGATAACAGTTAATCTTTATCGACAGGACATAGTGACTCTGACTAAGACATAGTTTTACCCTTTAATGCATAACTTATTTATATGCATATTTTTACGCCCCAGCCTATGGGGCTTTTTTTTGCTTATTCTTTACTTTTAAGTGATCGATTATCTGGCGATTAACGTATAACAAAACATGACGATAACAGTTAATCTTTATCGACACGACATAGTAACTCTGACTAAGACATAGTTTTACCTTTTAATGCATAACCTATTTATATGCATATTTTTATGCCCCAGCCTATGGGGCTTTTTTTTGCTTATTATTTACTTTTAAGTGATCGATTATCTGGCCAATAACGTATAACTAAATATGACGATAACAGTTAATCTTTATCGACATGACATAGTGACTCTGACTAAGACATAGTTTTACTCTTTAATGCATAACCTATTTATATGCATATTTTTACGCCCCAGCCTATGGGGCTTTTTTTTGCCTGTTACTTATCTTTATGTGATCGATTGCTTGTTTTTTAACGTATAACAAACAATAACGATAGTAATGAACAATTAATATCTATCGGCTTTGATTCAAGCATAGTGGCCTGACTAAATGTAGTTTACCTTTGATTCATAGGTTACTTATATAGATGTTTTAGCCCCGGCTTAGATGATTTTTTATATAATTGTGATCATTTTTTGTTCATGCACGTATATATTAATAAGATAATAGAAGTAATAAATATATGAAAATAACTACAATCAATCTACCTGTTTTTCCTTTGCCTATATTCCTTCTACCTGAGGGAGTTACCAAATTAAGAATATTTGAACCGCGCTATTTAAAAATGGTGGGTATTGCTTCTAAAAATGGTGGCTTCATTATATGGTCGAAGAATAGCAACAATGATATTTCAAATTCATTGTGGGGAAGCTGGGTCGAAATTATTAATTTTGATCAAGGAGATGACGGAATATTAGAAATTGATGTTAAATGTAAATCATTAGTAGAAATTAATACGTTAACCTTGGATAGCGATAAATTGTATTTTGGTGATGTAAAGCAAATTCAACATTGGTCACAATCTTCAGTCGATACTTCACTCTCTGAGTTGTCAGAGTCTTTAGCAAACGTATTCACGAACAATCCGGACTTAGATGATTT
Organism: Colwellia sp. BRX10-9; assembly: GCF_014077405.1. Taxonomy (NCBI): domain Bacteria; kingdom Pseudomonadati; phylum Pseudomonadota; class Gammaproteobacteria; order Alteromonadales; family Colwelliaceae; genus Colwellia; species Colwellia sp. BRX10-9. The sequence continues at coordinate 1,367 of NZ_JACGVV010000043.1, forward strand.
ATATCAGCAAAAAGAAATCACTCGTCCAAGCTGGGTTATTGCAAGATGGCTAGAGTTGCTACCAATAGATTTAGACATAAAAGCTACATTTGTTATTGATCATGATTTTCAAGCCGCAAAAGAATTGGTTCAATCTGTTATAGATAAATAAATATATTAATTAGTGATCTTTATTCATTTGTATCCGTATAAGCATCTAAATATAATAAAAGCGAAAAGCGGTGATAGAAGTGATGCAAACTAACTTGCTAAGCACAGTGACAAGTGTTAAATCTAGTAACATGACAGAAAAAATTAATCATCCTCAGCTTTGTCAGTGGCTTAACGACGTAGCATGCACAAGAGATAAAAAAGCATTCACCGATTTGTTTCAATTTTTTGCACCTAAAATTCAACGAATTGCCCGGGGTAAATTCCCTAATGAAGCTCAAGCTAGCGAAGTGGTTCAAGAGACCATGAGTAATGTTTGGCGCAAAGCCCATTTATTTGATAAAGACAAAGGAGCTGCTACGACTTGGGTTTATACAGTCATGCGAAATGTCACTTTTGACATGTTACGTAAGATTAAGGGCAACAAAGAAGACAACCTCAGTGATGACATTTGGCCATTAGCAGAAAGCCAAGTGAGTGAAGAAGAATCATTTGATGATCATCTTGAAAATAAAGAGCTTTTATCAGTAATTGAAAAATTACCAGAAGCACAACAGCAAGTTGTTAAAGGTTTCTATTTTATGGAAATGTCTCAAGAACAACTAGCGAACCATCTAAATCTACCTCTAGGTACTATAAAATCTCGTTTGCGTTTAGCTTTAGCGAAACTCAAAGTGCAGTTAGGAGAAAATCATGATTAAACATCACCCGAAATTTGAGTTAATACAGTCGTTTGTTAATGGTGATTTACCCGCTTCTTTGTCTGCAGGTATTTCCATTCACGCTAGTATGTGTCCAACTTGCCAACAGAAAATATCACTGTTGACTGACCAAGTAGCAGAATTGAATTTTGATGAGTCAGCTACAAATATCACTCACAGTGGTGGCGATTTAGTTGCTGAAGGTATTCTAGCGATAAATTTTGATGACATGATTAATAGCATCACAGATTCTGATGCGATTGATGTTATGCAACCGGTTGAAAATAAAATTATCAGTTTTAAAGATAAGTCTTATCAATTACCTAGCGTATTGAATAATATGATGTTGGGAAAAACAGCACATATAGGTAAATTAGCAAGAAAACGTGTACAGCTTGATGAAAATGAAATTCATACTAATTTGTTGCACATGGAGCCAAGCGGCTCTGTTCCACAACATACCCACAAAGGTTTTGAGTTAACGTTATTATTAGAAGGTTCTTTTCATGATGAAAAGGGTGAATATGTAAAGGGTGATTTTATTATGCTTGATGGTGAACATCTTCATAATCCAATTTCAAGCAGTGGCTGCCTTTGTTATACTGTAGCTAATGACGCAATGCATTTTACACAGGGCATTAATAAATTGCTGAATCCAATAGGTTCCTTTATCTATTAGGTAAGCAGATGTTCTAACATTTTTAGGGAAAAATATGATTCACTCAGTCGACAAAGAAGATTTACTTATTGGCATTAGTGCTTGTTTGCTTGGCGAGAAAGTTCGCTTTGATGCCAGTAACAAACCTTCGACTTTTTGTATAAAAGAATTTAGTAATCACGTAACGTATAAATCTTTTTGTCCTGAAGTCGCAATAGGTCTACCTATTCCAAGGCCGACAATTCGTTTAATAAAAAAGGACGATGTCATTCATGTATCTCGTCCTGATGGCAGTGGTGATGTTACACAAGCACTTCAGCTTTACGGTGAAAAAGTCGCCAAAGCTACTAAAGATTTAAGTGGGTATATTTTTTGTGCTAAAAGTCCAAGTTGTGGTATGGAAAGGGTTAAAGTTTACAATCCAGGCGGTCACGCGTTACCATCTGACGGCATAGGTGCGTTTGCTAAAGTTATTATGGAAGCTAACCCACTACTGCCTTGTGAAGAAAATGGCCGCTTAAATGATATGGTGCTTCGTGAAAACTTTGTCGCTCGTGTATTTGCTTACAAGCATTGGCAAAATCTCATTGCTACAGGGCTTACTAAACACAAATTAACAACATTTCACAGCAAATATAAGTACACAGTAATGAGTCATGATTTAATTGCTTACAAAGATTTAGGTCGATTGTTAGCGAGAGCGGATATGCCGCTTGCTGATATGGCTGACGAATATATTTTAGGGCTAATGACTGCACTAAAAATAAAAGCGACTCGTAAAAAACACGCAAATACTCTTGCCCATATTCAAGGATATTTTTCACAGCATCTCAAAGCTAATGAACGACAAGAGCTTTGTGATCAGATAGATGCTTATCGTGAAGGACTTGTGCCATTAGTTGTTCCTTTAACGTTAATCAAGCATTACCTATTACAGTACCCTAAAGATTATTTAACAAATCAATCTTATTTAGCACCTTATCCTGATGCACTAAGGTTAAGATATTCATATTAATGCTTCTCAAATTAATTAAGTCATCGGCTTTACAAAATAGAGTATCAGTCAAAGGCCAGATGTTTATTTTATAAAATGTTGTACTATTTATAAAATAAAGCATCAGTCATTGGCTGTTTACCATTAGCAATGATTATAAAATTTGTTAAACGGGCAAAATTACTTTCAGTCAATGATAAAGGAATAAAATTTGTTACTTTGGTTTCGCAATGATCTTAGAAGTCATGATAATCCCGCATTACAGTATTTTTTAAAAAACAATCAAGATAATGCTCCCCTTAAAGCCATTTTTTTCATCTCTGAACAACAATGGCAGCAGCATGATTGGTCTGCTATAAAGATTGATTTTATAAAACGCCATGCCATAGCACTTCGTGAAGAGCTTCTGTCAGCTGGTATTGAATTAGAATTAGTTGACGCCGCTACTTTTGAAGATCAGGTTTCATACTTACAAGCGCGTTGTGAAAAAGAAAATATCAATGAGATTGTTGCCAACAGTGAAGTCGAATTTAATGAACAAAAACGTGATAAAGCTATTGTTGCACTGGGTATAAAGCTCAGTTTATTTGAAGCTGATGTTATTGTGCCTAAGGGAAAAGTTCTTAATTTATCTAACCAGATGTATAAGGTTTTTACTCCTTTTAAACGTGCCTGGTTGACTTATGTTAAGCAACATAGCTTTGATTATTTAGGTAAAATAGAAACTAGTACCGCTAAAGTACCATCAGCAGATACTCTTTCTGATGCAAGTATATCTTCTGGTTGGCCACTTGTTGGTGACATTGAAAAACATGTACTTCCTACTTTCTTTAATGAAAAAATATCTGATTATCACGATCAAAGAGATATCCCTTCCATTAAGGGCACCTCGGGGTTGTCACCTTATTTAGCTGCTGGTGTCATTAGTCCCAGGTATATATTAAGAACTTTAATTAACGCCTACCCAGACATATTAATCGCTTCAGATAGTCAAGAATTTTCATGGTTAAATGAAATCATATGGCGTGAATTTTATAGAAATTTAATGTTTCATGAACAAAGGCTTTCTAAACACCAGTGCTTTAATGAGAAGTACCAAGGCGTTCATTGGCATTATGATAAAGGTTTGTTTGATGCTTGGTGTCAGGGTAAAACAGGATATCCGCTAGTAGATGCCGCCATGAGACAACTCAATCAAACGGGTTGGATGCATAATCGACTTCGTATGGTTGTCGCAAGTTTCTTGACTAAGCATCTATTAATCGACTGGCGTCTTGGTGAAAAGTATTTTATGAGTCAGCTAATCGATGGTGATTTAGCCTCTAATAATGGTGGCTGGCAATGGGCAGCAAGTACCGGTTGTGATGCACAGCCATACTTTAGAATTTTCAACCCGATAAGACAAAGTGAACGTTTTGATCCAAAAGGCATTTTCATCCGTAAGTATTTACCAGAGTTGGGAAGTGTTCCAGATAAAAATATTCACTTTCCGCATTTGTTTATAGAAAAAAACAAAAAAAATATTTACTGGCCACCAGTTGTTGACCATAAAGAAGCTAGGTTAAAAGCTCTCGCTTTCTATAAGGTATAACTGGCTTACTTATAATTTTAGCTAATCAAACTTTCTATGATTAGCTAATGCCATTACGGTAACAGCAATGCAAAATAATGCCCCACAGGATACATCTACCACTTCGCCGTTTTGGTTAAATAATTTTGTTAACGTTTATCAAACTCTTTCTACCGACAATCTAGATCTTCTGTCAAAGATTTATCATCGTGATGTTATTTTTATTGACCCCATCCATGAGCTTAAAGGCTTTGATAATTTATTTGAATATTTTCAAAATTTATATCAAAATCTATCGACTTGTGATTTTGTTATTACTAATATTATTGCTGAAAAAGATCAAGCTGCTATTTATTGGACGATGTCATATCAACACCCCAAGTTGAATAAAGGTAAACTTATCACTGTAATAGGCCACTCCCATATTAAAGGTTATGAAGATAAAGTCATTTACCACCGAGATTACTTAGATCTTGGCTCAATGCTTTATGAACAATTACCTGTTTTAGGTAAGCTAATAAAATTAATTAAGCAAAAGGCGGCAAAGTAATGGCAATTCGTACTGTTTTAATCACAGGCGCCACTTCAGGTATTGGCCACGCTTTATATGAAAAATATTTAGCGCAGGGTGACAATGTTATTGCTTGTGGACGTGATAAAAGTAAATTAGATAAGCTGTGCAGTAAGGCTTTTAAAACATTGGTATTCGATATGACCAAACCTGTCCAGATAGAGTCTGCTGCTGTTGATATCAAAGAAATCGATATCATGATATTAAATGCAGGCGACTGCCGTTACATCGACGATGCTAAGCATTTCGACGGCAAACTATTTAGTGATATTATTGCAACAAATTTATCATCATTAGGTGCTCTTTTAGAATTTTTCTTGCCGCTCACTAACAAAGGTGGGCAGGTGGTATTTGTTAGTTCTAGTGCAACAATCGTCCCTTTTCCAAGAAGTGAAGCATATGGTGCCTCAAAAGCAGGTATGGATTATTTAGCGAATAGTTTACGACTTGATCTGGTGGCTGAAAATATTGGTGTAACATTGGTACATCCTGGGTTTATCAAGACGCCTTTAACAGAAAAAAACACCTTCGATATGCCGTTTCTATTATCTAGTGAAGAAGCCGCTACACGAATTTTTAAAGGTGTTAACCGCCGAGCTAATTATTTGCACTTTCCAAAAAGGCTTACGTTGACCTTAAAGTTATTCTCTTTTTTACCTGCATCTCTTTGGCAATCAATTATTTTAAGGAAATAAAAAGCATGAAGCACATTGCTATTATTGGCTCTGGTATCTCTGGTTTAACCGCGGCTTATTTACTCTCAAAAAAGCACCAAGTAACTGTCTTTGAAAAAAATGACAAAATCGGTGGTCATACCGCCACAGTAGACGTTGAAATCGCCGATGAAACTTTTGCCATAGATACAGGTTTTATTGTTTTTAACAATAAAACTTACCCTAATTACTTGGCTTTATTGTCAGAGATTGGTATTGGTAAACAAGCTACTGAGATGAGTTTTTCTGTTCACAACTGTCAAACAGGACTGGAATACAATGGCCATAACTTAGATACTTTATTTGCGCAAAGAAGAAATATATTTAATCCAAAGTTCTGGTTTCTTGTTAAAGAAATATTACGCTTCAATAAACTTTGTAAAAGTATTTATCAGCACAATGATTATCAGGAAGGGTTAACATTAGGTAAATTTTTAACTGATAATAATTTCAGCGCATTTTTTGCTGAGCATTATATTTTACCCATGGCTGCTGCTATTTGGTCAAGTTCATTAGCGCAAATGGAAGATGTTGAATTTAAGTTTTTTGTACAATTTTTCCATAACCATGGTTTACTTAATATCGCTGACAGGCCTCAATGGTACGTTATACCAAAAGGCTCTAGAAGTTACTTAACGCCATTATGTGCGCCATTTAAAGATAATATAATACTTAATGCTGATATTTCAGGGATTACGCGTAGCAACGACAAAGTTCACTTGCACTTTAACGAGCGCGCTAGTGAGACCTTTGATGAAGTTGTTATTGCCTGTCATTCAGATGAAGCCCTTGCCTTGTTAAATGATGCAACTGATAATGAAAATAGCATCCTATCTGCTATGCCTTACAGTGCCAATTCTGTGATTTTACATACCGATAAAACACTTTTACCTGATCGCGAGAAAGCGTGGGCAAGTTGGAATTACCAGCTCAGTCAAGATCGCTCTAAGGCAGCAAGTGTTACTTACAATATGAATATTTTGCAAGGCATAGAAAGTCAGCATACCTTTTGTGTGACATTAAACCAGAAAGAAGATATTGATCCGAAAAAAATATTAAGAGAATTTACCTATCACCATCCTATTTTTTCTGCTGATTCAATCACCGCTCAAAAAAGCAGATCACTCATTTGTGGTGTCGATCATACGCACTTTGCCGGAGCTTACTGGCATAATGGCTTTCATGAAGATGGTGTTAGAAGTGCTGTAGAAGTGGCTAATAAATTTGAATGTTATATAGCACCTACTGTTAAAGGCTAAAAATGTCTGAATTATTCAACAAAAGCAATATTTATCAAGGTAATATAATTCACCGTCGCTTTAGTCCTAAGGCGCATAGTTTTGATTACTCTTTGTATATGCTCGCGATAGACGTTGATGATGTAGAAAATAATAGTAACAGTATGGGGATTTTTGGTTTTTCGTGGTTTCATCCTTTACGCTTTGTTGAAAAAGATTATGTAAAGGGTGAACTATCCTCTCTTAAGGACCGTATAAAACAGAAAGTTGTTCTATTAGATGGGCACAATGAGATAGCTAAAATTGTCATGCTGGTACAAGTTAGATGTTTTGGTATATATTTTAGCCCAGCTAATTTTTATTTTTGTTATAACGAAAAAAATGAATGTACTCAAATGTTAGCAGAGGTTAGCAATACCCCTTGGAATGAAAGACATTTTTATCTAGTTAATTTACTCAATAAAAAAACAGCTAATACCAGTAAAAAAGAGTTTCAGGTTTCACCCTTTATGGATATGGCAATGACATATTTTTGGCATGTAAAGCCACCGTCATCTGAACACGATAAGCTACTGGTTAAAATTGAAAACAAAACAATTAATGAAGAGACAGGCGAAGTAAGTAAATTATTCGATGCCAGTCTTGTTATGAAAAAGAAGCCATTTACTAAGAAAAGTTTGTTGGCAATCTGGTGTCAACTTCCTTTAATGACAGTAAAAGTTGTTTGGGGCATCTACTGGCAAGCAGTAAGGTTGTTCGTTAAGCGGATACCCTTTATTGGCTATCAAAAATCAAATTAATATATAGATTGTAAAATAAGATGAAGGAGTACCAAATGGAACAAATTGAAGGTGTTAGAACTTTGCAGACAGCGAATTGGATAGATAAGCGTTGTCGTGACATGGTTCATTCTGTCTTTTCGAAGTTATCATATGGCCAATTAGAAGTTGTGGAAGGAACAGAGCATAACATTTTCCCTGAAGCACCAGGAAGCTCGCCGCTCAAAGGAAAGATCAATATACATGATATAAGTGTTTACCGTGATTTTGTTAAAGGTGGCAGTATCGGTGTATCCGAAGCCTTTATCGAAGGAAAATGGAGCAGTCCTAATCTTACTAATGTCATTAGAATTTTTGCTAAAGCACAACAAGAAACTGATAGCCTTGAGTCAAAAAAGTCATGGTTAAACAAGTTTAAGAACAGTATAACTCATTGGCAGAATAGAAATACTCAATTAGGTTCAAAGAAAAATATTCTTGCTCATTATGACCTTGGTAACGAATTATATACGCGTTTTCTTGACCCAGAAATGATGTATTCGTCTGCAATTTATCCGAGCAAAAATGCCACATTAGACGAAGCTCAACTCCATAAACTTGAAACGATTTGTCAGCGTTTATCTTTATGTGAGAGTGATCATTTACTAGAAATTGGAACAGGTTGGGGCGGTTTAGCTATATATGCAGCACAAAATTATGGCTGTAAAGTAACGACAACAACTATTTCTGACGCACAATTTAGTTATGCCCAGTCGCGTATTGAAAAGTTAGGATTACAAGATAAGATCACTTTACTCAAACAAGACTATCGCGATTTAACAGGGTCATTTGATAAAGTCGTTTCAATTGAGATGATTGAAGCCGTTGGCTATGAATTTTTACCTAGCTTCTTTAAACAATGTAATGATTTATTGAAAAATGGCGGTAAATTACTCATACAGTCTATCACTATCGCCGACCAACGTTTTGATTACTATAGAAGTAACGTAGACTTTATTCAGCGTTATATTTTTCCAGGTGGTTTTTTACCTTCGGTAAATGTACTCTCAGATAATATTACCAAACATAGTAGTCTTGTTGTTGAACAGCTTGATGATATTGGTCTAGATTATGCGCAAACACTAGCACATTGGCGTGAAAAGTTTTTAGTTTCTTGGTCTGATCTTACTCAATTTGGTTATGATGAGACATTTAAACGTCTATGGTTATATTACTTTGCTTACTGTGAAGGCGCATTTTTAGAGCGTTCCACTAGTGCTGTTCATATAGTTGCGCGTAAATAATAAAGTGTTGCAGGCTTGCCTTATTTCTTAATCTTAATTGAATGGATTAAGTAAAGTGCGGACAGCTTAATTAATAAGTAACCTATTAAACAAAATAGGCAATAATGCCTATTTTGTTGTTATAACATGCCCCAACCAGTCAAATATTAACCGTAATTTCAATATTTATCCTCACATCAACAGCTATATCGTAATACAAAGGTGTAACGGTGCCAATATTACTGTAAATTAGCCTATTGCTTTTACTTTATTGAATCCTTATGACACCAATTCGCTTGACCCAATACTCACACGGCGCCGGTTGTGGCTGCAAGATCTCCCCATCGGTACTTGATGTAATGCTTAAATCTTCACTGGTATTGCCTGAACACAAAGAACTATTGGTGGGTAATAGCACTAAAGATGATGCAGCCGTTTTTGATATAGGCAATGGCCAAGGCGTTATTTCAACTACCGATTTCTTTATGCCGATAGTTGATGATCCCACTGATTTTGGTAAAATCGCAGCGTGTAATGCCATCAGTGATATTTATGCTATGGGTGGTAAGCCGATAATGGCAATAGCTATTTTAGGTTGGCCAGTCAATATTTTAGCGCCTGAAATTGCCCAACAAGTACTTGATGGCGCTAGAGCTATTTGTGCTGAAGCTGGGATCCCTTTAGCGGGTGGACATTCTATTGATGCACCTGAGCCTATTTTTGGATTAGCCGTTACCGGTTTAATCAATAATGAGCAAATAAAACGTAATAATACCGCAGGTGTTGGCGATCTATTGTATCTCACTAAACCGTTAGGTATTGGCATTATGACTACCGCTGAAAAGCAAGGTAAATTATTAGCTGAACATGCACACCTAGCACCACAAGAAATGAAAGCTTTAAACATAGTCGGTCAAAAATTTGCAGCTCTAGAAACTGTTACGGCAATGACAGATGTCACCGGTTTCGCACTTTTAGGACATCTTTTAGAAATGTGTCAGGGTAGCAATGTTGCTGCTATTGTCGATTTTAAGCAAATACCTTGTATTGACTTTGTTAATGATTATATTGACCAAGGTTGTATACCGGGTGGCTGTGAACGTAACTTTACCAGTTATGGGGAACATGTTGGCCCGTTAACCCCTAAACAAAAAACACTTTTATGTGATCCGCAAACTAGCGGTGGTTTACTGGTTGCTGTTCAGCCATCAGGTAAGCTAGCCTTTGAAGCTTTATGCCAAGAAAATGGTCTGAATCTTCAACCTATTGGTGAACTAGTGGCTGCAACTTCGCCTACAGTGAGTTTATTGTAATGATTATAAACACCGCTGCCACAGAGCGACTAGACAGCAGCGATTTTCGCACTATTATTCGCAATAAAATTCCTTTGATGGATGTTCGCGCTCCTATTGAATTTGAAAAAGGCGCTTTTAACCAATCTGTTAACTTTCCGCTAATGAATAATGATGAACGAGCGGAAGTAGGGCTCTGCTACAAAAAAAAGGGACAAGCGGCCGCCATTAACCTTGGCAATGAACTTGTTTGTGGACAAAGTAAAGATAATCGCTTGGCACAATGGCAAAGTTTTGTTCAGCAAAACCCGCAAGGCTATTTATATTGTTTTCGTGGCGGTTTACGCTCTCAAACGGTACAGCGTTGGCTAAAAGAATCAGGTATTAATTATCCTCTGCTTATCGGGGGTTACAAAGCACTTCGTCAATTTTTACTCAACGAGCTAGAGCAACTTGCTCTACATCCATTAACTATCTTAGCTGGTAATACCGGCAGTGGTAAAACGCCTTTTCTTGCTCATTGTAGCAATAGTCTTGATTTAGAGGGGGTTGCAGGTCATCGCGGCTCAAGTTTTGGTGGTTTTGTTACCGCACAACCCAGCCAGATAGACTTTGAAAATAAATTGGCTGAATTATACATTACCGGTAATTATAGTTTAGATAAACCGTTGATCTTAGAGGATGAAGGGCGATTAATTGGTAGCGTACATTTACCTGAAAGTTTGCGACAAGCAATGACATTAGCGCCAATTGTGGTCATTGAAGAAAGTTTGGACTACCGTCTTGAACATATATTCCAAGAATATATTATAAAGATGACTGCGCAATATCAAACAGCGTATGGCGTAGAGCAAGGTTTTATTGCCTTTAGTGAATATTTAGCACACGGCTTATTTAAAGTACGTAAACGTTTAGGTACAGAACGATATGCACAACTACAGATACTTCAAACTAAGGCATTTACTGAACAGCAAAAGGGTCTAACGCACTATCATTTAGATTGGTTAAAGCCATTACTTGAAGAATACTATGATCCTATGTATCAATATCAGTTAGGTCTCAAGGCCGAAAGGGTGATCTTTCGAGGTAACAATGCCCAATGTTTAGCCTTTCTAGAGGGTAAGTAACACACCAAACTAGATCAATAATTTCTACAGCCGCAATGAATGATACTAATAACAAATGCTTCGTATTGAGCGTTCTACATTACAGTCATATTGCGGCATATTCCCTCCCTTAAACGAGCAATTCACCTTAAAGTACGATCACTGAAGATATTTGTTAACAGTGGATTGATGTAAGACCCAGCGAAAATTCAAGTACTCTGACGTTAAATTTTTAAAATTTCATTAAAAACAGCCAATTAATCTATCGCTATTTATTAGCCGTGATTAAAAAATAGCGGTTTATTTACACTCGCTCATCAATTTATAACCTAAAATATAGTTCGTATACTAACTATTATTATAAGTTTTAAAGTATATTTATACCCATATATGTAGCTTATTATATTGATTTAAAATGATTTTATAGACTTACCTTCACTCTAGAACGATAACAGTAACTTGATAATTTCATTCAGAACCGTTAGAATTATAATTAATTGAACGTTCAATTAAAAATAATATTCGAGAAGTCAGTGCCTAAAATTGGAATGAAGCCCTTACGTAAACAACAGTTAATTGATGCTACCTTAGATTCCGTCGCACAATTTGGTTTACAAAACACCACAATAATAACGATCAGTCGGATCGCTGGCTTATCGTCAGGTATTATTAGTCATTACTTTGGTGGCAAGCAGCAATTAGTAGAAGCAACCGTTAAACACTTGCTTGAACAATTGAAGTTAGCGCTACTCGAACGTGTTAGAGGTCAACATCTTGAGCCAGCCGATCGACTTATGATGATTATTGAGGCTAATTTCACTCAATTGCAACGTTCTAAACCCGCAACAAAAACTTGGCTTAGTTTCTGGGCGCAATCAATGCATGAACCAGGATTGGCAAGGCTACAAAATATAAACAGCAAGCGCTTGCACAGCAATCTACTTTTTTCTTTTCGTCAATTATTAAATGACGATTTAGCACTCATCGCCACTAAGCAGGCAGCAGCTATGATAGATGGTTTTTGGTTACGTAGTGCATTAAGCCCAAGTCCTGAAGAAGAGTTCAGGCAAGCCGAGCAATTTTGTAAAAAATTTATAGTCGATCTGCTTAAGCAGTATGGAGAAATATCTTGTCATTAGTATGTTATAAAAACTTTATCGATGGTGCCTACATGGCAAATGATAGCGGCGAAACATTTGAAGTAATTAACCCAGCAACAGGGAAAGTTATCTACAAAGTTGAAGTTGCTGACGAAAAAATTAAACAGCAGGCAATTGCAAGCGCGCAACGTGGATTTGCTACTTGGTCTGCAATGAGCGCAATTGAGCGAAGTCGTATTTTACTTAAAGCGGTTGCCTTATTACGTGAACGTAACGATGAGTTGGCTAAAGTAGAAGTACTTGATACAGGTAAGCCATGGCAAGAAGCCTCAGTAGTCGATGTAGCATCAGGTGCAGACTCGATTGAATTCTTTGCTGGGTTAGCGCCAGGTGTTGAAGGTAATCAACAGTCGGTAGATGGCGATTTTTATTACACGCGTCGCGAGCCATTAGGCATTTGCGCAGGTATCGGTGCTTGGAATTACCCACTACAGATAGCTTGTTGGAAAGCAGCACCAGCGCTTGCCTGTGGTAATTCAATGATTTTTAAACCTTCAGAAGAAACACCTTTAGGCGCTTTAAAACTTGCAGAGATATTTACAGAAGCAGGTATTCCTAATGGCGTATTTAATGTTGTTCAAGGGGCCGGTGAGGTAGGTGCGTGGTTGTCTCATCATACAGAAATTGCCAAAGTGTCTTTTACCGGAGAAGTCGGTACCGGTAAAAAAGTGATGGCAGCAGCCGCTACTACACTTAAAGATGTCACCATGGAGCTTGGTGGTAAGTCGCCATTAATTATTTTTGATGATGCTGATGTCGATAATGCGGTTTCTGCAGCGATGTTAGGTAATTTTTATACTCAAGGCGAAGTTTGTACCAATGGTACACGCGTATTCGTTCAAAAATCTATTTATCCCGTTTTTATTGAAAAGTTACTTCAGCGCACTAGCCAAAATATAATTGCCGGTGACCCTATGGTAGAAGAGACTAACTTTGGTGCACTGATTTCTTTAAAGCATTTAAATCTAGTGATGAAATACATCAAGCTTGGCGTTAGTGAAGGGGCAACCTTATTACATGGCGGGAAAACCCTTCAGCCAGACAATGCACCGGGTGGTTATTTTGTCGCTCCTACTATTTTTACCGACTGTACTGATCAAATGACTATTTGCCGCGAAGAAATTTTTGGGCCAGTGATGTCTGTATTAACATTTGATGACGAAGACGAGGTAATAAAACGCGCAAACTCGACTGACTTTGGTTTAGCCGCAGGTGTGTTTACACAAGATATTACTCGTGCTCACCGAGTGACCCATCAAATGGAAGCAGGAATTTGTTGGATAAATAGTTTTGGTGCTTCTCCGGCTCAAATGCCTGTTGGCGGTTATAAGCAATCTGGCGTTGGCCGTGAAAATGGTCTGGTAACACTCGATTATTACACGCAAATAAAAGCGGTGTATGTTGGGTTACAGCCATTAGACAGCCCGTTTTAATAAAGTTAAAGCTTAGTTAGCGTCCTTAAGCCTTGAATAGTTGCCAAAATTAAATGTTGGCAACCAAAGTAATAAAGTTGAGTGTTAAATGAACAGTGATAATTATGATTACATTATAGTCGGTGCCGGCTCTGCTGGTTGTGTATTAGCGAACCGTCTAAGTGAAGACAGCAACAGTAAAGTCTTGTTACTTGAGACTGGCGGCAGTGACAAAAGCATTTTTATTCAAATGCCTACCGCCTTATCTATTCCGATGAATACCAAGAAATATGCATGGCAGTTTGAAACAGAGCCAGAGCCTAATCTTGATGGCCGACGTATGCATTGCCCTCGTGGTAAAGTATTAGGCGGCTCATCTTCAATCAACGGCATGGTGTATGTTCGTGGACACGCGCGTGATTTTGATGAATGGCAGGAAAACGGCGCCCAAAACTGGGATTACGCTCATTGTTTACCGTATTTCAAAAAAGCAGAAACATGGGCATTTGCCGGTGATGAATATCGTGGAAAAAATGGACCACTGGGCGTTAATAATGGCAACCAGATGAAAAACCCATTATATAAGGCCTTTGTTGATGCAGGTGTTGAGGCCGGATATAGTGCAACCAGTGACTATAATGGTACTCAGCAAGAAGGCTTTGGACCAATGCACATGACGGTAAAAAAAGGGGTGCGCAGTTCAACCGCTAACGCCTATTTACGACCAGCAATGGCACGTGCAAATTTAACCGTGATAACTCATGCTTTAGTACATAAAGTATTACTTAATGGCAAAAAAGCAGTTGGCGTACGTTACGAACGCAACGGAAAAACAGTTGACGTTGCTGCTAATAAAGATGTTGTTTTATCAGCAGGTCCTGTTGGCTCGCCCCACATACTGCAACTATCAGGTATTGGTCCTAAAGCTGTCCTTGAGGATGCCGGTATTGAATTGATACATGATTTACCTGGCGTTGGCGAAAACTTGCAAGATCATCTTGAGTTCTACTTCCAATTTAAATGTAAGCAGCCGATCACCTTAAATGGCAAGTTAGATTGGTGGAGTAAATTGCAGATTGGTGTTCGTTGGATCCTAACAAAGAAAGGATTAGGCTCGACTAATCACTTTGAATCTTGTGGATTTATTCGCTCTAAACCAACCGCAGAATGGCCAGATATTCAATATCACTTTTTACCTGCAGCGATGCGTTATGACGGCAAAGAGGCCTTTGCAGGTCATGGTTTTCAGGTGCATGTTGGTCATAATAAACCAAAAAGTAGAGGTTTTATTAAGGCTTTGTCAAGTGATCCTAAAGCACACCCGCAAATACGCTTTAATTACCTTGAGCACGAAGAAGACCGCGAAGGTTTTCGTGCCTGTGTTCGCCTAACCCGAGACATTATCAATCAAAGCGCATTAGATAAATATCGAGGTGAAGAAATACAGCCAGGCATTGGTATCCAAAGTGATGACGAAATTGACACTTTTGTTCGTCAATTTGTTGAAAGTGCTTACCATCCGTCATGTTCATGCAAAATGGGCACAGATGAATTGTCGGTTGTAGATCCCCAAACCCGAGTACATGGTATTGAAGGGTTAAGGGTTGTTGATTCGTCAATATTTCCAACTATTCCTAACGGTAATTTAAATGCACCAACCATAATGGTCGCTGAACGTGCCGCCGACATTATTCGTGGCCGAGAAGTTTTATCGCCATCAAACGCCCCTGTCAGCTTAGTGCAAAATTAATAGCAATTGCGCACTAAAGCCAAATCTAAAAATTAACTAACGTTAATCGTCAGTACGCGGTTAGATCTTAATTTTCGCCATCAAGATATTTTCATGATGGCGACAATTGAAATCTTCAGCTTAAATTTGCCGTGTACTTTTATAAACCTCAAAGAGGAGTACTACTTGTTTATATTAATTAATACCTTACTCAGGAGACAACTATGACTACATGGTTATCAGCTGGGCTGATATTTACCTTCACCGCCATCGCCTTTGTATTATATCGGTGGGGCAATATTCGCTGTGTCGGTGTAACACCGGTTAAAACATTTACCTTTATTGCTATATTGTTTACCTCTGGGCTAGATGTTGGCTTGATCATGTTTCCGTTAACCGAATTTGCCGGATATGCTGATTTAGCAACCAACCCCGAATATGGATTTACTAACCCGTTGGCCATAGAGTTTGGCTACTGGGCATTTCTTATCTGGGGATTTTACTTTCTAACTTGTTTCTATTTTTGTGTGATTGAACCTCGTGTACGTTTTTTTGAAATTCCACTGGTTAAACTGGTAAATAACGTAGTTATTATTGGTACCTGTGCTTTTACCGCCTATTTATTATTAACCAATTTACCTTGGTATATGCCTGAACTTGGCGATGGTGAATCTATTGTTAGTAGCTTCTATTTGATTGTATTTTTAGTCATAGCTGCAGCGGTTTATTCAAGTACTAATATTCGTTACGTAAAAATATTAAGTTTGGCAACTACTTGGTTATTTTTGGCATTGATTGGTCTAATGTGGGGTGGGGCTTTTCTTTCAGAAACCTCAAGTATTGGTGAGTTTGCCAACACTATCGCGATGATTGGCGGTTACTTTGGTAATATCCACGAATTTGCTTTGCCTCTTAATGATTACCATGAATTTTACCTTTATTGGTGGTTTGCTTGGAGCATTATGATTGGCCAGTTTACTTCTCGGTTTGTTGGAGGTCTTCGTACTTATCAAGTATTGGCAGCGATGTTGGTTTTTCCTTCTATTCCAATCGCCATATGGTTCTCAGTACTGTATTACTACAGTGCAAATGGGCTAGAGACCGCTGGTTTCTATAATATCGCGATGGCATTTGTTGGCATAACCTTCGTTATTAACTCACTTGATTCATTGATCCGTCTCTATACTGATAATTTGAACTTGAGTGTTGCAAGGCTGGGCAGAGTGAAATATTTCTTCGGCAACTTAATTGCTCTTAGTTTACTTACCCTGTTATTTAAATTAGATTTCTTGCAAATCCAATGGGTTGGCGCTGTCGTTATTGGACTCTTTTTTACTTGCTTTGGTTATATCCTGTTTAACAAGTTTAAAGCCGTTAGCGAAATTGAGCGTTCACCGAAAGAAAATAAAATTGATTTTACTAAAATCGAATTAGTCGAATAGCACCGACCATTTTGTATTTGAATACTAAATAAAAAGAGAAACTAAATGAATAAAAGTATTATAGCTATAGCCGCAAGTTGCCTATTAACATTATCTTCAACCGCACTAGCTGATGTGTCTGCAACAGTTAACATAGCCTCTGATTATACCTTTAACGGTGTTAGCCAAACAGGCAACGATCCAGCATTACAAGCGAGTTTGGATTATGCAGATGATAGCGGCTTTTATGCTGGAACTTGGGCGTCAAACGTGGACTTTGGTCGCTATGAAGACACTAACATTGAGTGGGATGCCTATGTTGGTCAATATTTTCAACTTAACGAAAAAATAGGACTAGATGCAGGTATTGCTTACTATACGTACCACGGCGATAACGTGTCAGATACATACAACTATCCTGAAGCTTATGCAAAATTTGGCTACAGTTCATCAATGGGTAACAGTGAAGTAAACTTTTGGTATAGCTGGGATTATTTTGGTCTTGATGTTAATCATTATATTGCTATGGTTGCTCATACGTTTGAAGTTAAACCGGGTCATAATATTAAGGTAAGTTTTGATCGTTCAATATCAGCGAATAAAGATAAATGGTCGTGGAACGCCAAAGATGCTTACAACCATTACCGCGTTGAATATATGACCAATTGGAACGGCTTTGATGTTGATCTTGCTCTTGAAGATACAAATATGAACATTGATTTGGCTGATACCCGTGTCGTGTTATCTGTATCTCATACCTTCAGCTTATAATTGTATTGAATTAAGTAACGTTTATTGTAGGTAGTTCAACGAGCTATCGACTTATTATCTAAGCCTCAGTGGTTATCACTGAGGCTTTTTTTAGTGTTATGGATAAACAGCAACCGTAGTTTTTAGGCTTGTTTATACCCGGTCACCATGACTTTATTAGCTAATTTACCCCTTTAAAAGACGAATACCTGACTAATTAAAAGATTTACTCTTCCTGAAATTGCGCTATCCCTGTATTATCACCCGATAAAATTTACGTTAATTAATGTTTAAAACATTCAGTGATATAAAGAGCGATCATGACTAAACCACTTAAGCCCCAAAGCAATGCTATGCTAAAAAGAGCCCACGAAAATATGCCGTTAGGGGTTGCAGACAGCTACCGTTATTGGGGTGAAGAAAACACCGTATTTTTAAGCAGCATGAAAGGCTGTACCATCACCGATTGTGATCAACAAACGTTTGTTGATTTTCGTTTAGCCTATGGCCCAATTATTCTTGGTTATCGTGACGAACGCGTAGACAATGAAGTGATTAACGCGATCACTAGCGTTGGCACCATTTCGGGTTTCTCTACCGGTCTTGATTCTGATGTGGTTGAATTGGTGAAGTCACTTTGCCCTAATATCGATAAAATGCGCTTTGCTAATTCAGGTACCGAAGCGGTTATTGGCGCAGTGCGCACCGCTCGTGGATTTACAAAACGTAATAAAATAGTCGTGGTTGAAGGTGGCTTTCATGGACTGCATGATGAAGTGATGTGGAAATCTGATGTAGATAACTGGGAAGTCACTGATGAAAACGCGCCTGAAATTATACCTTTTGGCGCAGGTATCCCACAAAGTACGCGTGAACATCAAGTAAGTGTACCGCTTAACGATTTTAAAGCTATCGATACTGTTTTCGCTGAACATGGTCATGATATTGCGGCTATATTGATTGAACCTATCATGGGTAACTGTGGCTCGATTGCCTCAACGCAAGCCTATATGCAAAAGTTGCGTGACGCTTGTGATACCAATGGTTCTTTGCTAATTATGGACGAAGTCAAAACGGGTTTTCGTGTTGCCAAGGGCGGAGCACAAGCCTTATATGGTATATATGCTGATTTAACCACGTATGCAAAAGCTATGGGCAACGGTTACCCGATTGCTGCTTTTGGTGGTAAAGCTAATGTTATGGATGCTATATCATTTGCAAAAGACGGGGTAACTCACGGCGGCACTTATACCGCTAATATGGTGGCACTGAGCGCAGCTAAAGCGACATTAACCGTGCTTAAAGAAACAGATGCACTTGAAACGATTGCGACAGTAGGTCAAAAAATTCAAGCGTTACTCTCAAGAGTATTTACAAAATTTGATATTGAACATTGTTTTGCAGGACCCGATGCAATGTTTGGCGTACATTTTGGTAGTGAAGTGCCACAAAATTATCGTGATTGGAAAAAAACTAACAGTGATCTTTATACGCAATTCGCGCTTAACTTAATCGACAATGGCGTGATGTTAGAGCCGGATTCACGTGAACCTTGGTTTATTTGTGAAGCCCACCAAACTGTCGATCTTAAGTGGTTAGAGCAAGTTGCTGAGCAATCAATGAGCGCCGCGATTAACGCGCAGTAACTAGAAGTTTTTTTCAATTTGTAGACCTAACTTATTATTTAGGTAGCCTAGTAGTAAAAGTTTATCGCTATTGATTCGACGTCAATTAGCGATAAATGGACTAAATTTTCATTGCTTAATGCCATGTTAAGCAGTGAAACCTAAAATGGATGTTAATCCTCAATGTTATGCTTTTTATAAAGTGATTTAATAAGTAACAACTATATCAATCACTTAAAGGTAACGCGTTACTTTTGGTTGAGCGTATTTATATTGGCTTAGCCATGGAGTGGTTAAATATCTAACGATGTTAGTAAAAGCACAAGCACTTTAAAAACATATACGGCTAAGGTACAAAAGCCCTGACTACTAATCAATAGATTCAAAGGATATGAGTAATACTATGAGCATAAAATTCAGCCCACTTTCTAAATATGACGTTAATTATAGAAATGTTATTGAGCTTTATAAAGAGGCTTTTACGACGGTAAGGCTTGTTCCTTCTTGGTTGCTTCGCTTCATATTGAGAAAAGGGAAGGACGGCTTTAGCGTTCTTTATGAAAATAATAACTGGATTGGTTTAATCTATCTTACCGAGTATAAAGATACTGTTTTTGTTCATTTCTTTGCTATAGCAGAGGATCAGCGTTCGTCTGGTTATGGGAGTAAGGTATTAGACGCATTGAAAGAGAAGCATGAAAACAGAATTGTATTAAATATTGAAGAACTTCAAGTACAACAACAAAACTATCCACAACGAGTTAAACGAAAAGCATTCTATTTAAACAATGGCTTTAGTTCTTCTGGTTACCTAGTTAAAGAGCCAGGGGAGGTACTTGAAATGCTAATACATGGTGGCAGTATCTCCAAAGAAGAGATAGAAGCGATCTATAAAAATCTTTTTGGGGGTCTTTTGGGTTCACTTTACCGGCCTAAAATAATACCCATTAATGAATAATGTCAACCGTGTATCAAAACAGTCAGTCTCAATGAGGCTAAAATGGCTAGATTAAAAAAGTAACATCGAGAAATACAGCAAGAGAACTGCACTTTTGGTCAGTACCTTTTCTTTGCAGCGGAAATTATAGGTTTACTGTTACTGTTGCGTTTTTCACAGCCACTTATTAAACCTATATATAACAAACCTACTAATAAGTAGCATTCATTAATTGTAGCGCTTGACTCCATCTCATTGCATTTTACTAATGAGCGGGTTATTGCTGTTATTATGCAATTAAGATTTCACTCTCCAACAATAAGAAAAACAAAAATGACAAGTAGAAAAATACATAGACTTATAGGTTTAATCCTCATATTACCAATGTTTGGTTGGACAATTACCGGTGTCATATTTTTTATAAAACCCGGCTACAAAGGGGCTTATGAACAATTATCATTAAAAACTTATCCCCTAGAAACACAGTTATTAGTTGATCCAAAAGAAAATTGGAGTGAAGTTAAACTCATCAAAACTATTTTAGGGCATCATTTATTGGTTAAATCACAAGGAAAAACGGAACATTTAGACCCTGTTACGCTTCAAGTTAAAGGGTTGCCAACTAAGTTAGAATATAAACGCCTTATTGATGATGCGCTTTCAGAAAACAAAGAACGTTATGGCGACATTACTTCTATTGATGGAACAAATGCAAAAACTAGCACAGGTGTTGAAATAAATCTTGATTGGGTAAGCTTAAGGTTAAGCCAGAAGGGCGATGATACTAAGTTAATCAACAGACTTTATAAAATTCATTACCTTCAATGGACGCCATTTAAAAATGTAAATTTAGTTTTTGGCGTTTTAGGTTTATTACTATTAGCAACCCTAACCACCTTTGGTATCAGGCTTTACATTAAAAATAGAAAGTAATTGCTTAGTGGAGGTATCGGTATTAACCGATACCATACCCGGTGTTCGCACCAAACCTAGATAGGGATATAAACACTTATTAAATAAAAGTGCGTTAGGTATAGCTTATCTAATGGCATTTTATCCTGCTGTTTATTTTTACATCAGTAAATAATAAATAATTATGCTTAATTTCAATCATCATATATATTTAATAGGGGTATAACTAAGAAAGGGCACCTAAGTGACTAATAGTGAACAACAATTAGAGTTTATACGTTTATTATCATTAGATTCAGAAACTAATTTCACCAATACAGAGCATTTTTCTTTCGCGATGAAAAAGCTGTCAATGCTTTTGAATAGTCCATTCTTTATTTTTACCGTAGTTTACAAAGATATTCAAAATAAAAAGTCACATTACAATAGTTACTGTTTGAACACGCAAAATAATGAGCCAAGTGAAGAGCGTGTCGTTGTTAATGTAAATCAAAGCGAATTACCCGACACTATTTGTTTATTAAATCGTCAATTACAAGAAATAAAACAAAGTAAAAGCCAAGTCACTGTTAGTTTCTTAAACAAAACAGATTTTAGCGATTCTCAAGACGATAATTGCTTTGTGTTACCCTTTACTGTGGATGATGAGCTTATAGGTGTAATTAGCTATCAAGCGAATACGCCTAATACCGTGATTAAAACATCTAGCCCGCTCTATCAATTTATTCATTATGTTTTTTCTGCCGACCATACAAATAGGCAAAAAGGTACACAAATCAACACGCTTCAAACCGTATTGAACCTAATGCCACAGCGTGTTTTTTGGAAAAATAGAGAATCTGTTTATTTAGGAAGTAATAAAGCTTTTTCAAATGATGCCCATCTTAATTCGCCTTCTGACATTGTTGGAGTGACTGATTTTGATATATTTCCAGAACAGGCAGAGCTGTATAGGTCAGATGACGCTCATACAATGACCTCAAGAGAGCACTTAATCGCTTCAGAAGAACCTCAAACCCATGCTAATGGAAAAACCATCTGGTTACGCACTTCTAAACGACCGATTATTAATGAGTTTAATGAAGTTATTGGTATCGTTGGTACTTACGATGACATTTCTGAATTAAAAAATATGCAGGTCGAGTTAAGTAAAGCTCGAGATGAATTAGAAGAAAAAGTTGAAGAGCGTACGAAAGAACTAAGTCAAACTTACAAAAAATTAGCCGTAGCATTTGAATCATTAAAGTCAACACAAGACCAGCTTGTTGAGTCTGAAAAAATGGCGGCCTTAGGTAATTTAGTTGCCGGTGTTGCCCATGAGATTAATACGCCTCTTGGTATTGCTGTAACGGGGGCTAGTAATTTAGAGCATAGCGCGCAACTGATTAAAAAAGCGGTGGAAAGTGGAAAAATTAGAAGAACAGCGTTTGTTAATCAATGTAACAGCTTGATTGGTAGTAGCGATATAATTTTACGTAATTTAGAGCGGGCCTCTGAATTGGTAAGAAATTTTCAGAGGATAGCCGTTGACCAATCAAATGACGAAAAACGCACAATTAATTTCTTTAAATATTTAAATGATATTATTTCGACATTGTCTTCTCGAGTTAGTGAAAAGAATATAAAAATATTTTTATCAGGAGATGAAACCTTACCCCTTTTAACATCACCAGGTACGATTGCACAA
Organism: Colwellia sp. BRX10-9; assembly: GCF_014077405.1. Taxonomy (NCBI): domain Bacteria; kingdom Pseudomonadati; phylum Pseudomonadota; class Gammaproteobacteria; order Alteromonadales; family Colwelliaceae; genus Colwellia; species Colwellia sp. BRX10-9. The sequence continues at coordinate 24,034 of NZ_JACGVV010000043.1, forward strand.
ATAGTAACTATTTTGATTGATAACGCCTTAACTCATGCATTTAAAGAAATAATTAATGGTCAGATAAAAATCAGTTTTAAAGTACAAAATGAAATGCTAATGCTTACGGTGCAAGATAATGGTTGTGGTATTGAAGTGGGAAAGATAGAAAAAGTGTTTGAACCTTTTTATACAACGCAACGGCAAAAAGGTTCTGGTCTAGGGCTAAGTATTCTCTATAACCTAGTCACTCAAAGTTTGAACGGTAAAGTTACCTGTTTTAGTACGGTTGATGAATCTACACAATTTGTTATCGCATTACCCTTAGATTAATAAACATCTTATATAAACTAAGTGCTGGGGTAATGTATGCTTTGATTTTTCGAGTCGTTTATATGAAAAATCAAAATGACTTATTTGAGTTAAGCTCCATACTAACGGTTAAGCCATCCCAAGCGTAAACATATAAGCAATACGAACATGTAAAAGCTAATGTTTTTTTGTTACCCTTTAAGCCGATGTCATAGAATTTCAAACAATAAATAGTTAAATGTTTGTGTTCTATATTGTTAACCAATAATTATTTGCCTGTTGATCAGGTATTAATCGCACAGGAGTTTTGATGAAGTATTTTGCATATGGTTCAAACATGTCCCTTATAAGACTTCAACAAAGGGTGCCAAGTGCCCAAAAAATTGACACAGTAAGTCTTAAAAATCATCAGTTGCGTTTTAATATGAGTGGCAAAGATGGATCAGGTAAATGCGACTCTTTTTATACGAATAATAGTGATGACGTGGTCGTAGGCGCTCTTTTTGAGATAGATGAAAATGAGAAACCCATTTTAGATAGAGCCGAAAGTTTAGGGTCTGGGTATAATGAAAAAACAGTATCCGTAATAAATGAACAGGGAAAAACGTTCGAAGCACTAATTTATTGCGCAATTAAAATAGACCCTTCATTAAAACCATATACTTGGTACCTAAATCACGTCATTGTTGGGGCAAAAGAAACAAAGCTATCTACGGATTATCTCGCTATTATCGAATCTGTTGTCTGTATAGAAGATCCAAATAAAGAGAGAGAAACAAAGGAACGGGCAATGTATAGTTCACACACTATTCAAAAAGACTGTGCCTGAGGAATTCAGCGATTTATAAAGGCATAAAATGGCATTTAAGCAAACAATAAGATTATTTGAGTTAGATTGGTTAATAGTTTTAAGTCAGCATTAAAAAGAGGTTAAAGCGCAACACCTTTCAGGACATGGGTTTGGGTAATATATAAAATCAAACTCTATGTAAATCTGCAATCCATGTATACCTTGAGGAATTAGGTGAATATTGAAGTGTTTATATTTGATAATCCGTATTGGGTACATACATACCGCCGTTTTTAGCGTTTTTACCTTGTTTTTTTGACTGATATAAATAATTATCGGCACACTTTAAAAGATTATAGAAATTAAAGCCGCTGTTAATATCATGCAATGCAAATCCTGAAGAAACAGTTACTGAGATATTGTTTTTCTCAAAAATAATATCCAGCTTATCTATTGATGCATTTACACGTTCACTTAAATTACCTAACTCTGTTAAGGAAATATTTTCGCACAATAAAACGAACTCATCGCCTCCCCATCTTACGAGAACGTCACTGCTACGCAATTGATTTGAAAGTGTTGTCGCTATAGCTTTTAAAACTTCATCACCTGCGGCGTGTCCATAGTTATCGTTAATCGGTTTTAAGTTATCACAATCTACCATTACTACACCGACAGACTCTTTGGTAGTGCTATCACGTCGTTCAAATCTAGACTTAAGCCCTGGTAAGTAATCATCTAAGTAATTTCTAACATAGCAACCTGTTAAATTATCGCGCATTGAATAGCTGAGTTTTTCTAGCATCATTTTATTTCTATTTTTCCAAAGTAATAGCATAACGAATGATAAAACACTTATTAGTATTATGATGAAGATAAAGAGTTGGTTATATTTTTCACTTTTTTGTATAGCTATTTGATTTAAAAGTTTTTCGTTTTCAAGAGATGCAAATTTTTTATCTATGGCTATATTTTTATCCATTTCATAGAGCATATCGACAAACGCTTTAGCTTGATTAGAGTTTTGAAATTCAACATAAGCCAAGAGATGAATCAAAGTGTTCTTGTCATCATTTAAACTCTTGTAAATTTCCGCTAGTAAATAGTTGAGTTCAGAAACCTCTGTTTTATGGCCTAATTCTATTGCTATTTTAAGTGACTCCTTTGCATGAGCTAACGCTAGAGTAAAATTTTTCTGGGTAAAATAAAATGAGGCAATACTTTGATTTGTTATTTGGCTAAGACGAACATCTTGATTATTAACCGCTAAAGAAAGTGATTGTAATAGCAATTCTTCAGCTTTGTTAGCTCTTGCCATTCTTGCGTAAGTTAATCCTTCTAGCCGCTCTAAATAACCAATGCTTTCATAAATAGACTTAGCTCTATTAATTAATTTGAGGATATCTTGATTATTGCTATCGGGTTGATTAATTTTAACACCTGATAAATAGAGTATGGTTAAATGTTCGAGCTTATTATCTCCCAGAGAGGCAGCTTTTTCCAAAGACTTATTAAGACGCAACTCTGCTAAATCATATAATTGCAATTCAGCATAAATCAAACCTAAGTTAAGCAGTGCTCTAACTTCCATTTTTTTGCCATTATGCTCAACAGCGAAGGCATTTAGCTGATTAGTATACTCAATGGCTTTAGCATACTGACCTATCAGTAAGTATGCTCGACTTACTTTGTACAGAGCACTGTTGGTATACTTATTATAAGAAGTGTTATTAAATGCTTGAATAGAATCAGCTAAATATTCTTGCCCCTTAGCCTTATTGCCAGCGTTAATATTAAGGACAGCTAAATTTGCAAAAACAGCGGGTTTGAGAAATGTATAGTCTGAGTTGTTAATTTGTGTGAGCAAGGTGGAAATAAAAGCGTTATGTTGATCGCCTTGAAGGTGTATTAGGTTTTGTAATTTTAAATAGTTATTTATTACCTCATTATCATCGTGCTCACTTTCTGCAGAAGCCAAAAAGGGGAACAAAACAACCATAAATAATATTTTAAATACCCATCGATAAGCCAACATGATACCCGTAAAAATTTTTTTTTAAGTTTAACATGGTTCTAAAAAAAACGGCATATAAAAAAGAAAGAGGACCAGTAGGCCTTAGATAAGACTCGACAATGATAAACGTTTCAATACTCTTGCAACAAAAAAACTCTAGTTGTTAATATTTATAGATTACCCGGTTTGTAATTATCAGAATAGCTGCATGCCAATGTTGAAGTATATTTGCATTACATTAACAAGCATAAGTAGGGGAAAGCAAACCACTTATTATCTTGTTTCTGATAAGAGTTAATATCATTTAATAATGGTATTTAATGAAAATATTTTTTACCGCAAGCGTTAGACAAAGTTACATATGCACATACTTTAAGATATTCTATATATTGTAGACATAAACAAAGGCTCTAAAAATAAGGCTTTTCATTATTTAATGTAGTTAAAGTTCAGCGAAGCACTTCAGCATCAAGTATTAACGCCTGAGTCAAGCCAGCAAAGATTTCTGGCCTTTATCTTAATGTTAGTAAGACAGTAATATTTGATGGCATTATTCGCGACGTCACATTACGGAGATAATTTGAATAGTCGATGGCAAAAAGATATCTGTTAGATGCCGCCATTAAAAGTTGATAATTATTACAGTTAGAAAAATCGAAGTTGCCCCACCTGATCACACACAAAATTTATAGCTTATTTACTATATTTTAAACAATAATTATTTTTACTGTTCTTTTATAAAGTTAGTGGTGTTTTCCTTTCTTTTGCCGAAATACCGAAAGATTCGGTGTTGCACCTTTTGAAATATTTAATAATAATAAAATGTTAACGTTTTTATTATGTTGTAAAGTATGATAATTGTAACTGTAAATAAACAAAGAATGCTAAGTGTGGTCTACTGCTTAGTTTTTCGGTCTAATAAGTGACTATGGTGTCAATTATTAATTCTGATTCCTTTCAGGGTCCCACATGACACCATCCCTCACCATAGAATTAAGAATAATAATCATCTTACGAACGCAGG
>NZ_JACGVV010000040.1:0-30265 GCF_014077405.1 Colwellia sp. BRX10-9
GTTCAGGATGACGGAGTTATGTTCAGGATGACGGTGTTGTGTTCAGGATGACGGTGTTGTGTTCAGGATGACGGTGTTATGTTCAGGTTGGCGCTTGACCCTGTAACAGATTTTGTGTAACTGCCAGTTTTAAATAAAGTCCTTTAAGCGGTCTTCGAATTCAATCATAAATCGATTCAAGGCCGTTTTCCAGTTTCTTATCGGCATCGTCCATTTCTTGGATGCTGCATCTATCGCAAGATAAACGACTTTCCTCGCTGAATCATCAGACGGAAATAGCTTACGTTTTTTAATCGCCTTTCGGATAACACTGTTAAGTGATTCTATCGCATTCGTTGTGTAGATAGCTTTGCGAATGTCTTGGGGGTATTTGAATAACGTATTTAGGTTTGACCAATGTGCTCGCCAAGAACGACTGATTTGTGGGTATTTATCATCCCAACGTAAGCAGAAGTTATCGAGTTCAAGTAGTGCCTCTTCTTCTGTTACTGATTGATATATTCGCTTCAAATCAGCGGTGACAGCCTTGTAATCTTTCCAGGGAACATACTTCATCGAATTACGCACCATATGAACAATACAAAGCTGAACTTGGGTTTGAGGGAATACGGTATTAATTGCCTCAGGAAACCCCTTAAGGCCATCAACACAAGCAATCAGGATGTCATTTACCCCTCTATTTTGAAGCTCTGTCAGTACATTCAACCAGAACTTAGCTCCTTCGTTTTCCGATATCCACATACCCAACAGCTCTTTATGGCCTTCGATATTCACACCTAAAGCCAGATAAATAGCTTTATTGATAACGTGTTTATCTTGTCTGATTTTTACAACCAAACAGTCGAGATAAACAATAGGATAGACTGAATCTAATGGTCTAGCTTGCCATTCAATGACTTGCTCTATCACGGCATTGGTGACACGAGATATCAATGTGGGTGAAATGTCAGCATCATACATTTCTTTGAACGTATCAACGATTTCCCTCGTTGTCATGCCTTTAGCATACAGGTACAAGATTTTATCGTCCATTGACGTAAATCGCGTTTGGTTCTTTTTGACTAATTTGGGTTCAAAGCTTCCTTCTCTATCGCGTGGGGTTTCAAGCTCAACTTGACCGTCTTCGGTGCGAATAGATTTCGAGGAGTAGCCATTTCGGCTATTGTTCGTGCTGGATTGCTCATGAAGTGCATAACCAAGATGTTCTTCAAGCTCAGCATTTAAAGCGGCTTCAACGGTTATCTTTGTTAATATTCTACGAAAGTCGGTTAAGTCTTGCTCGGACTTAATACCTTTAGCTGCTTGTTTAGCAAATACTTCTAATTCTTTCTTATTCATAGTCTGCCTATCCTAAACCCTATATGGGTATTAATGATAGGCAGTTACACAGATTTTGTTACAGGGTCTGGCGCTTTGTTCACTATGACGTTGCTCTTTGGGAGCAACGGAATTACTTTGTCTGTATCAAATCAAATTCACTCAGTGCAGTGATACTTTGCTGTAACTTCGACTCTAGTTGATCTAACTTCTTTAAGCTTTTACAAAACTGCGCAGCTTTTAATTTAACTTCTTGTGCGCGGGGTTCAATGTCAAGCTGCAAATCCTTTTCCATACCTTTGATACGTTGGTCAAAGGTTTCTACGCGCTGTTCACTACTGCTTGCTTCGTTGGTGGTCATTGCTTCACCAACGGCCATTAAAATAGTGCCAATTGATTCGGTTACGATACTTTCAATTTCTTGTTCAAAGGCGCCAGCAAAAATTTCATCAAAATCAGCAAAATCTTGCGAAGCAATATAATAATTAGTATCGCTATGGTTAAAACGTTCTCTTAAACGGTATTGCATCTCATCGAAGCGCTCTTGAATTTTTTGATGTGAGGCGCTATTTTCACCCGTTAAACCCGCAATAACTTTGTTTACTGCTTTTAAATCAATATCAACACCTTCAATCGCTATCGCCACTATTTCAGGGATTTGTTTACGAATGCCTTGGCTGTATTGCGTGAGTAATTGTCTTTGTTCTTCATTGAGGGCTATCTCACGCCCACGAATAAATAATTGTTGATCATTATTAATCTGAACGTAGGTTTGGCTTTCTTTCAAAATACGTACATGAGAAGGGTTGATTACCACACCATGATTAAAGTTTATATCGCATTGCTGTGCTGAAGCTGTACCAGCAATTAAGCTCGTTGCAATTAAAGCAAGAGTATTAATTTTCATCGTTTTCCTAATGTAACTAAAATGATATTGATGGAAAATGTTCAGTAATATTCTATGTATTAACGATAGGATTAAAATGAATTTTTCTTTCTTTATAATTCACCTTAGTTGGTCCATATTCACGGCGAGATCTATCTTGGAAGTCGCCAACAATCATTTGTACACCGTGATAAAGTTTCTCTGTTGCTTCTATATAGACACTTGCCATATAGGTTTGTATTTGCTCTTCAAAAGCTTCTTTTTCGTTAAGGATCTCACCTACGCGATGAGCATGAAACTTATAAGTAGAAACCAGTTTACTGAGCATCTCAGGGTTTACTTTATCGGTAGGCAACTTTTTGAGTTTATTAACGGCTAATTGTAATTCTGTTGATTTATCAGAATCAACTTTTAATTTAAATTCAATGTCTTCTAACTGTTCTTTCATTAGATCCACTTTTTTGGAAAAGCTTATAATGGTGCTGCTTCCTGCTGTTGCGCCTACAATACCGGCATGAACAGATTTTCCCGCTTTTATGTAACCAGCGATAAGCTTACCATTAGCTTTTTCTTCAGTGCCTAACCAAAGTGTCTCTTCAACATCAATAATGCTGTGCATCATTTGGTTTTCAATACGTAAGGAGTGACAAGATATTTCAGCATATTGAGCATATTTTGCGAAAATATCACCTTTAGCAGATATATAAGCACTCATTTTAATATTATCGAGAGATTGACCTTCAACGTCTTGTTTTTTACCAATAATGCCACTACCAATAGTAATGTCACCACCAGCTTCTAAGGTTGCTGACTCAACAAAACCACCAATTGTGATATCGCCGGTTGCCGTTACTTTCATACCCTCACAAATATCACCATCAATAATAACACTGCCTTCAAATTTGATATGCCCAGTACTGATATCAACATTTTTTATGCGATAAACCGGATCAACTTCCATGCCGTTATCAATAATTCTTGGTAAGCCGACCAGTGTCGAGATTAAGACTTTATCATTCTTAGGGCTTATTGTTGTACCTTCGCCAGCGGTTAGCGTGATGTCATCTCCTGGTAAAGGATCTAGGGCAGAGCCAGTCACAGTAAAACCTTTAACACCTTCGGTAAGCATAATTTTTTTCGCGAGCGGATCGCCAACTTTCACACAAATTATGTCACCTAAATCGCGCATATCGACACTTCCATCTTCGCGATCTTTAGGACGTAAAATTCTATCTTGGGCGCTTTGCACTAACCATTTTATTTTTGAATTTTTACCATTAATGGCAATTTTACCGTGGGCAATTTCGCCGGTAATTATAGAGCCAGCAGGTTCTTTCGCGGCTTGATGAGCAAGTTTTAATAATTGCTCTTTGGTAAAACCTTTGCTAACACCAGCTTCTTGAGCAGAGTTGAGAATGGCCTTAGCGGTTAAATGTTTACCACCAAGCGCTGTTGAAATCTCAGCTGTTGCAGACATTTCATCTTTATCAATGGTAATTGAAATAGTCGCGTCTCTGCGCTCAAGCACTTGATAACTAATTTCTCGGCCAGATTTATTCGTTTGAAGGGGTTTTAGGACACTATTAAGTTCGGCGATGGCATTTTTTATATTACCATTATCAACATATAAATCTTTAAATTCAGAATTTTCTATTAGTTCATGGACGCTGGCTTCTGTTACCTGTGTATCATCTTTAACCGGTTGCAAAACAAGGTCAATATTATTTTTTTTATTTGTTACTAAGCTTGCTTGAGTCACGCTAGATTTACTCCAATATTACCACTTAAAATATCGATTAAATGTAGTTTTCCTGGTGAATTTTAATGAAAGAGCCAGTATTTACTTTTGAATAATCAATTTTATATTCTTTGTTATCTAATGCTTGTATAAAAATTAATGTTTTATTCTCTCCAAAAACGTCTGTTGCACTAACATCAACAACATCTTGATAGGCTTTCTTAGCGTCAGCTTTCTTATTTGGAACTTCACCTTTGTAAATACCTATACCACGGTTACTTACAATCACTACAGGGTGACCGCCATTTATAATCAATAAATCAAATTTTCTCATCTTATGGATAATGGTATTACGACCACTCGTGATGAAGTTTTTTTCTATCAAAATATGCTCCTATTTCTACTCAAACGTCTAGCAATATTAGTTACCCAAATAACGAATATGCAGCTTTATAATTCTATTCTAGTTTATTCTGCCTATAAATATATAAAGATTTGATTTATGGCGCAATAAAAATGACATTTCTTTCAATATTATTATAGTTAATACCTAACGTTAACATGCATACAACATATTAAGGCTATATATTAAAAATAAAGTGGTGTTTGACTACTCTCAATTAATAACCGTCTTATTAAATCAAGAGATCTTGCTGCTACCGTACGTTGAAAGTTTTCCCTATTTGCCTTTATACAAAAATATTTGGTGTGTATTTTATCTTTATTACCCCAAGCTATCCAAACTGAGCCAACGGGTTTTTCTTTACTGCCACCCGTTGGGCCAGCTATACCTGAAACGGCAATAACTAAATCAGCTCCTGCTATGGCTAATGCACCTTCTGCCATCGCTATTACTGTCTGTTCACTAACCGCGCCATGTTGTTCAAGTATATTTTCATTAACATGCAATAGTTTGCTTTTCATATTATTTGAGTAAGTTACAAAGCCAGCCTCAAACGAAGATGATGACCCTGAAACTTTGGTTATTTCGCTGGCGATTAAACCGCCGGTACAAGACTCTGCTGTTGTTATTTTAAGATTTTTTTGTTGGCATAACTGCAATACTAGTTCGGCTAAAGAATAAGGTTTATCTTTAATCTCTTCAATGATGTGATCATTTAATAAGGTTTTAATTTTTTGAATAAGATCGATTTTTATTGATAAATGCTCATTTTTTTCAACGGTTAACTTTAATTCTATTAATGGCGAAGATGCACGAAAACCGACTTCAACTTCTTTAGGCCAATCGGGAAAGTTTTTTACCAACATTGACTGAAGGGTTGACTCGCCAATACCAAATAATTGTAAGCGAGTAATATCCATTTCCGCAGTGAAGTTAGATTGTGAGGCCAATTCAGGAATGATTACTTCATCAAGCATTATGTTAAGTTCACTGGGGACTCCCGGCGTACAAAAAATTTGGCAATCATTCAGTGTTAAGGAAAAACCTACTGCGCTGCCTACTCGGTTGGCAATAATATTACAATTTTCTGGCAGCAGGGCTTGCTTTAAATTAGCCTTACCTAAATGAGCATTACGTTGTTCACACCAGGTTTTTAGGTGGGCCAATGCTATAGGATGTTGCTTTAAAGAGCGTTGTGTCGCCATCGCTAATGCTTGCGCGGTTAAATCATCTGTTGTTGGACCAAGCCCGCCATTAATAATTAATACATCGGCATCTTTTGTTAAGTGTTCTATTTCCTTTGCAAGTAAATCAAGATCGTCAGCTAAGGTCACTTTTCGACTAATTTTTATGCCAATGGCTTTACATTGTTGAGCGATCATTGCTGAATTACTGTCGACAATATCTCCCGTCATCAATTCATTGCCAGTAAGAAGTAAGTGCACGTTAGCGATGGTCATTTATAAATCCTGTTAATAGGTAAAAATTACCGTTAGGTTACTGTAAAAGTTGAATTGTTGTTAGTTATTAAGAGCAGGAAAGGTCATTTAAAAAAGTAAAATAAAATTTAAACCTTTTCAATGCCATTGTGTACTTAACCATTATAGTCATTAAAATAGTTAATAAAACTCAAGGAAATTTCATGAAACAGTCATTTAAGAAACAACTTACTTTAGCCACAATTTTATCACTTGCTAGTATTAGCACCGTATATGCAGAAGTTAAAGATACCATTGAAAAATCATTTGTTGTTAATGAACAAACAAGTTTACGTTTAGCTAATATAAATGGTGGTGTTGATATTCAAGGTTGGAGTAACGATGAAATTAGAATAACAGCAACAGTGACCGCGGAAAATCAAACTGATAGAGACCGTATAAACCTTGAGTTTTCTGAAAGTTCTAGGGGCGTTAGTGTTGAAACTATATACCAAAAACAATCATCTTGGGGGCATAATAATAGCTCTGGCAAAGTTGATTATATTGTTATGGTTCCGTTTGGCGCGGCATTAACCGATATAGAATTAGTAAACGGTTCATTGGTGATTGATAAAGTACAAGGTGACATAAAAGCGAATACAGTCAATGGTACTATTAGTGTGCAAGGCTTAGCTGCAAACCTTGAATTAAATTCAGTTAATGGCAGTATTAATGCGACCTACCAGCAAGTTAGTAACAACATCGACAGCGTGGAGCTAACAACGGTCAACGGCAGTATTAAACTTTATATGCCTGGTGAGCTCAATGCCACGATTAATGCCGAAACCATGCACGGTAGTATCGACACGGCATTTGGGCTTTCAAGTGAGAAAAAAATGTTTAGTGGTCGTCACTTATCTGGGACAGTCGGCAGCGGCGATATTACGATTAATTTAGAAAGTGTCAATGGCAGCATTAAGGTCTTAAAAAACTAATTTTTAATAAAACGTCAAGCGCTTTATTTAACCACAACAATCAATGTTGTGGTTTTTTTTATTTGGTTGTCGGTGAAAATAATGCACAATAGTATTTATATCTGACAGAGTTATTAAGGCGTGTTTTAAGTGAGTGAACAATATAACCGAGCATTATTAGCCGGCCGTTGGTATCGTATGGAAATGAACGACGTCGGTCACCAACTTGTTGAGTATGCTGAGCTTTGCCTTGATGGTAGTTTTGAATTTTCTTTTGTTGAACAAACGTCTCAGGGCGAAATTGTTAGCCAAATTATTGAGTTAGGCGATTGGGGATTAGTGGGAGATATTCACTTTACTATCACACAAGAAGAAGTTGTTGACGGTGAGCATTATCGAGCCGATTTAAATGATGAAAATAACTATCAGGCTTATAAAGTTTTAGCCTTAGACAGTCAAATTTTCAAATATCAGCACATTGTTAGTAATGAAGTGTTTATCCTGCGCCGAGTTGTTGATAAAATCGGTCATTGTTAAATTCAGTTATTCTTCAAAAATAAGAAAAATTACCCTTTTACCTAATATGTAGTTGAGAAAAAATGAAAAATATAAAGGCAGCAAGTTTAATTACTGCGATAAAAACCCCTTACAACGCACAGGGTGAAATTGACCTTGTTACTTATGACAAGCTGGTTGCAAAGCAAATAGCGGCGGGTGTTGACGGTATTGTTGTCGGTGGTACTACAGGTGAAGGACACTTATTAAGTTGGGAAGAGCATTTAATGTTAATCGCTCATACCGTTCATCAATATAGTGACAAACTTATTATTGTTGGTAATACCGGTAGTAATAATACCCGAGAGGCAATTAAAGCCACACAAAATGGGTTTGCCATGGGTATGGATGCAGCATTGCAAATTAATCCTTATTACGGGCGAACCTCAATGGCGGGTGTTGCTGCGCATTTTAACAAAGTCTTAGATATTGGTCCTGCGTTTATCTATAACGTACCAGGAAGAACGGGCCAAGACCTTACACCTGATTTGATCGAACCTTTGTCAAAGCATAAAAACTTTATTGGCGTGAAAGAATGTGGCGGCAATGACCGTATTGCTTATTATGAAAAACAAGGTATTGCTTGTTGGTCAGGTAATGATGATGAATGTTATGTTGGTCGCCACCAATTTGGCTCTCACGGTGTTATTTCTGTAACCTCGAATCTAGTGCCTGGCCTAATGAGAACATTAATGGACAGTGAAGATGACGAACTAAATGAACGTTTACAAAGCCTGATGAAATGGTTGTTTTGTGAGCCTAACCCTATTGCCATAAATACCACGTTAATGATGACAGGTGCCGTTCAAGCTAACTTTAGATTACCTTACTTAGCGTTGACACTAGAGCAACGTCAAATCGGTTTTGATCTGTTAGCAAAACTTGATGCGGCTGAAATTGTTGGTGATAAATTAGCTCTGCTTAATGATAGTGATTTTAATTACTGTTCATAAACAACACTTAGCCAAGAACATTTAATGAGGGCATTAAATGTTCAGGCACTTTAAACGACTTCTGCTCTGCGGTTAGCGGGCAAATAAAATTAAGTGCCACGGCGCACAGCTGTAAGTTAATACTTTCTTCAATGCTGGCGTCGCCAACTTCCCCGTGTAATCTATCGCCAACCACCGGCATATTAATACTTGCAGCATGACTTCTTATTTGGTGTTTTCTCCCCGTATCAATAATAACTTGCACCAACGAGGTGTTATTTTTTTCATTATATGCAAGATGGCTAAAATGGCTGCTGGCGCTTTTACCATCGACATCACAGGTTAATGTATCAGGTTGTGGTCGTAAACGATGATCGCCGTGAATAATAATATGATAAATTTTCTCTAAGTCATGTTTTTCAAACATCGCACTTAATGCGCGCGCTGCTTTTTTACTATGGGCAATTAGAATTAATCCGGTGGCTGCTCTATCTAAACGGTGAACAATAAATGCGGGGCGCTCAGGGGTTAAATGTGTTTGAGCCCAACGGGCAATCGTGCAGTGATCACTCCACTTTGAACCTTGGGATAACATACCGTAAGGTTTATACCATACGCTATAATCATCATCGTCATTAATTAATAACGCTTCATTAGGCTGTTGGCTTAATACTTGTTCGTCATAATAAAAGTGTAGGGTATCGGTTACTTGTAATGGCTTTTTTATGCGTCGCAAACGCTGTGTGCTTTTACCACGGGTTAACCATAACGCACCTCGTTGAATAGCCTGTTTTAATTGAGCATTACTTAATGAGCATGCTTGGTTAAGTTCGCCAATAATGCTGCTATTTTCTGTATTAACATCAATGTGAAGCTCAAATTTATGTAAGGCTATATTCAAGGTGAGTGATTCGTTGGTAAGTTATATCGCTAGTTTACCAAAAATAATCGCTAACTGAATTGGTATTATGTTTTTCATCAGATAAAATAGCGAATTAATGCCTACAAAGATAAGATGAAAAATAATGAACCGTGATTTAGCCCTATTTCCACAAGACAATGTTGGTGATGCCTTATGGCAAATGATGATTGATGGTGATGATTTAAACCAAGCCCGTGAAATTGAGTTTTCAGTGATATTTCCTAACGAAGAAGCCGCTTTGAAATTTGGTCAGTTACTTTTAGAAAACAATCAAAAACTCTCTTTTTGTCCTTATGAAGGCAATGATGATTTTCCTTGGGAAATTACCGCTTATCCTTTTGTTGGCGCCAGTTATGAAAATATTAGTTCCTACCAAAATTTATTGATTTCAAGCGCTGAGCCGTTAGGTGGTCAATATGACGGGTTTTATTGCGCCGCTGTTTAATTTAGCGCTCTTATATTAATAAAAGTGCAGATCCATTGACTATTACCCAGATGCTGAAAGCTATTTAGCATTAATAAGGCAGCTTTATGCTTGATATAACACAGTTTGACCTATTAAAAAAAAGCAGTGCAAAGTCATTTAACGATCAAAAAGCATTGATTAAAAAAGTGATGGCGGGCCGTGAAATGAAATGTGAAACTTGCGGCAGTATACTGCGTTTAATTGTCCCTGAAGATAAAAGTACTCCGGGTGTTTATTGTGGCAAAGGCTGTACCGATATCTGTTTAGACTTTATTTAAGCGATAAAGTAAATTTAACTCACTGGAGCAGAGCGACAATTTTCTTTTATTAATTTATTATTTTCTATCGGTATTTATACTGTCGCTTCAGTTTCTAAGATTGCTTGCCAATCAGGGAGTATTGAAGCACCAATGCCAGTACAGACTTATTACCAAGCGTATTCAATAGTTTGATATTCACCGGTGGCTAAAACCTTATTGATTCATCGACCATAACCACTTTTAATTTATCGAGTGCATCACAAGGTGCTCGATTGATAAAGGGCATGATTTGTCATTTCGCAATATAAATTGAAGGTTGCTGAGCAATAAGCCAAGCTTTTTCGCAGTAAGTTGATGGTTGTATTGTCAGATAATAGTCTTGTCAGATAGCAAAGACGTTTTTGTAGTTTTCAACTGAATGAGCTGGAATAACAGGCCTGTCACAAGGCTTTTGTGAGTCAATCAAGGTTAACTGGATATGATCAATCTCTTCGGTGATTTTATTAATAAATCGGGATTTTCAGAAAAAAGAGGGTGAATAGACTTGGCGTTGTCAGCGATTTCTTATGCTTTTACCGGTAAAGAAAAAATAGTTAAAGTAAAAAGTGCTTATCATGGCGCTTATGATTATGCTGAAGTCAGTTAGACCGAAGCACCGATAAACTCAAAAGAGAATATATACATGAGTGCCTTTTCAACAAAAACTGAAAACAGCGGACAAAATGAAGTCTTTATTTGTGATGCAATTAGAACTCCCATTGGCCGTTATGGCGGCTCGCTAGCGACTATAAGGGCTGATGACCTAGCCGCCTTACCCTTAAAAGCATTAATGGCACGAAATCCAACTCTAGATTTTAGCCAAGTAGACGATGTTATTTTAGGTTGTGCTAACCAAGCAGGGGAAGACAACCGTAATATTGCTCGTATGGCAACGTTATTAGCCGGCTTACCTTACCAAGTACCCGCAACAACGCTAAACCGTTTATGTGGCTCAGGGTTGAATGCTGTCGGCATTGCTATGCAGGCGATTAAGTCAGGTGAAGCTGAAATGATTATTGCCGGTGGTGTTGAAAGTATGACTCGGGCGCCTTTTGTGATCGGCAAAGCGGAAAGTAATTTTTCGCGTACTCAAGAAATGTTCGATACGACTATGGGCTGGCGCTTTGTTAACAAAGCACTCGATAGCGCTTATGGTACTGAAAGTATGCCACAAACAGCAGAAAACCTTGCCGAAGAGTTTAACATTAGCCGAGCAGACCAAGACAAGTTTGCTTTTGCTAGCCAGCAAAAAGCGGCGAGTGCCCAACAAGCTGGATTTTTTGCCGAAGAAATAATGCCTGTCAGTGTTATAAAAGGTAAAGAAGAGCCTATTATTTTCTCTCAAGATGAGCATCTTCGCCTAACAAGCTTAGAAAAAATGTTAGCACTCAAACCTTTTGTTCATGCCAAAGGCAGTATTACCGCGGGTAATGCCTCAGGGATTAATGATGGCGCTGCCGCAATCTTATTGGCGTCAAGTCAATCGGTGCAAAAAAACAACTTAACCCCGATTGCTAAAGTGCTAGGTATGGCTGTCACTGGTGTACCGCCACGTATTATGGGGATTGGCCCAGTACCGGCAACACAAAAACTATTAAAACGTTTAAACTTATCGCTTGAAGATATCGACCTTATTGAACTGAACGAAGCTTTTGCAGTACAAGCTTTAGCTTGTATTCGCGAATTAGGTTTACAAGATGACGATCCGCGTATTAACCCACAAGGTGGCGCTATTGCCTTAGGGCATCCTTTGGGCATGAGTGGTGCGCGTTTAATAACGTCTGCGGCTCGACAACTACAACGTACCAATAAGCGTTATGCACTGTGTACCATGTGTATTGGTGTCGGCCAGGGCATAGCCTTAATTATTGAAAGAGTTTAAGCCATTTAAAAGCCGAACAGCTAAAAAAGGGCGTAGGGTATACTCCCTTTTTTGTCTGTGCTAATAAATAGCGACCACTAGTTTAGCGATATTATCTCGAGCTAAATGATAACTTATTTTCTATTTTTAAGTAGATAGTGATTTTTAGCGAAGGTTTATAACAAAGGTTTATACAAAGAAGATGACAGCAATGACCCGATCCCATTTACTTTTATTTTTACTTACTGCCTGTGGCTTTATGGTGAGTATTTTTTTTAAGCCTTATCCGCTGAGCTGGTTAGTAAAAATTTTGCCGATTTTAGTGTTATTGCATTTTTCATGGCAAAACAGTAGAGGTACTAAAGAACGCGCTCATAAGTTATTTATGATCGGTTTGGTTTTCTCTATTTTTGGCGATTTCTTTTTAGATTATGACCGAGTAAATTGGTTTGTACTCGGTTTAGCGGCTTTCTTAGTAGCTCATCTTTTTTACATCTTTAGCTTAAAGCCCTTAGTAGCCAAGCCTATTATCAGTAAACGTTTACCACTTATTGGGCTCTATTGTATCTATGGCGTTGGCGTGTTTTTGGTCATATATGCTGGCTTAGGCGAGTTATTTATCCCTGTATTGGTTTATATGACCATACTGCTATTAATGGGGATCACCACCTTACTTTCACAAAAAGCTAATATTTGGCTAATTATCGGTGGGCTCAGTTTTATTCTTTCTGATTCATTCATCGGGCTTAATCAGTTTTATCATCAAATACCTTATGCCAGTGTTTGGATCATGGTTAGCTATTACTTCGCCCAACTGGCATTAGTTAACGGCATGTTTACTCAGGATAATAATTTAGCGTAGTTGTGGTTAACTATCGCCTAACTTATCGACAATAAAGTCGATAAAGCATTTCACTTTAGCGGGCATATTTTTTCTGCTGGGATAAACCAAGTAAACACCAATGTTTATTGGCATAAAGTCTTCAAACAAGGGCACTAATTTCCCTGTTGCCACTTCTTCACGTAAATTAAATAATGGCATACGAATAATACCTTGTCCTGCTAAGCATAACGAAATCATCATTTCTGAGTTATTACATGATACTCGACTGGTTACATGTGTTTGCGTTACTTGGCCATTCTGGGAGCTGTACTGCCAAGTTTCGGGCGTTTTTAAGTTACGGTAACTGATCATGTGATGATCGACCAATTCATCGGGATGTTTAGGTCGACCATATTGTGTTAAATACTCAGGAGAAGCGAGTGTTAAGCTAGTTGAGTTCATAAAACGTCGGCTAATTAAGCTTGAGTCTTCAAGTTGCATAGCGGCTCTTATCACAATATCAAAGCCATCAGCAATCAAATCAACTTTATGATCGTTTAAGTCGATATCTAAGGTTACTTTCGGATACTTAGCCATAAATTCAGCGAGGATCGGCCGAATACGAGAAACACCTATACCAATAGGACAGCTTAACTTTAATCGACCTTGCGGTATTTGCTGACGTCCAGAAAGGCTATTTTCAACGTGTAAAGCATCTTCAATGATCTGTTGGCATTGTTGATAATAGACTTCGCCTTCCGATGTTAAACTTAAAGTTCGGGTCGTGCGGTGTAGCAAGCGGACGCCTAAACGGGTTTCTAGCTTACTAACCTCCTTGCTGATATAAGACGTAGAGTGCTGCATTTTTTCAGCGGCATTGACAAAACTTTTGCTTTGCACAACTTGGACAAAAACAGCTATACCATCAAGTAAGTTACTTTGACTTTGTGAAGAAGAAAATAGTGTATTAGCTTTCATATGGAAATAATGTATCTGTAAGTAAGTTATTAATCTTATATAGGAAACAAATTACACTATCTTCACTGAAATACCTATTGTTACCTTTTCTTACCTTTGGAGTTTATATGAAAATTATCGCTTTTGCTGCCAGTAGTAGTCGTCAATCTATTAATAAACAGTTAGTGAGCTATGCCGCTAGTCTCGTTGAAAATGCACAAGTTGAAGTACTCGATATTAATGATTATGAAATGCCTTTATATAGCGCTGATAGAGAAGCTGAACTCGGTAAACCGCAGTTAGCACAAGACTTTCTTGATAAAATAGCCACTGCAGATGCTTTGGTCATAGGTTTTGCCGAGCATAATGGTTATTATACGGCCGCCTATAAAAACTTATTTGACTGGAGCTCTCGCACGCTACAAAAAGTCTATCAGCATAAACCTATGGTTTTATTAGCGACGTCACCAGGACCTGGTGGAGCTGCAACTGTTCTTGCCGCCGCTGTAGGATCGGCACGATTTTTTGATGGCGAGGTAAAAGCCCATTTATCTATTCCTAGTTTTTATGACAATTTTGATGCCGACAAAGGACAGTTAAAAAAGGGTGAGTTAGCTGAAAAGCTCGCTTCAGCTATGGCTATGCTCAGCCAATAATTTTGCTAATATCTGGTATTGTTCTTGATCAGGTATGCCAAAACGCAAAGCATTTTTTTCGTCGCACAAGCGCACGTAAAGTCCTTGGCTACAGAATTTTTGATAAAGTTCTGTAGCTTGGGGATGAAAGAGGGTTTTAAATAAACCACACCCAGTGATGGTTCTGCTTAGGTCATCGCTTTTATTTTGGTTGGGTAAAAAAGTTTTCGCTAATAACGCTTCTAACTTTATTGATAAGGCGATTAACTGCTGTTGTTGTGATACTTGCCAGACTTTATTCTTTAAGGCTTGCGCAGTAATAAATTGAGCCGGGCCATTAACTTCCCAAGGTGAAGATAACTGCTGTAGTTTATTTATCCAAGAAGGGTGTGCACTTACAAAGCCGATTCTGATCCCCGCTAAGCCAAAAAATTTACCAATTGAACGTAACACAAAAAGATGTTTATTAGCCGTTAAGTGGATCAGCGATTGACTCGGTGTTATGACATCCATAAAAGCTTCATCAACAATTAACCAACCTGACAATGATTCAAGCGTCGTTAACAGTGTGGTTAATGTTTGCTGTTGCTGTAATTCACCGGTTGGATTATTAGGGTTAATCACCACAACAATCGCGTAGCGAGATAGCGCTTCGCAAGTGGGTAACTGCTGATAATTTTTTATGGTAAAACCAGCATCATGCCATGCTCGTTCATGCTCTTTATAGCCCACTTCCGGTAACCATACCTCTATCCCGTTTGCTGGCTGATTGATATGATTAAGATAGAGTGCAGGTAAACGAGCAATAACCGCTTGGCTACCGCTCGTTACGCTAAGATTCTGTGTACCATAATAATTTTTAGCCGCAGATAGCATTGCTTGGTTTGGCTGTGGTAACTGTTGCCAGATATTTGTAGGAATAGTGGGGATCGGGTAATTAATTGGGCTAATACCTGTTGACAAGTCTAGCCATTTTTCGAAAGGAATTTGATAGTGTTGGGCAACTTCATTGAGCTGACCACCGTGTACTAACAGGGGCGAACTTTCATTAGCTTTATTGTCCATCACAAATTTACACTATAAAAGTAATGCAGGAATTGATAGCAAAAATAAGTAAAAATCAAAATAATAACCGCTTTATTGACCAGGTTTATACTACGAAAAATATCATTTTTAACAACGCTATTACCGCAACCTAATGGTATCGACGTTACTGCCTTGCCATGATAAGTCGCTGTTCCACCCAGCGTGAAGTTTAGAACGCTGGCGCCCGTCGCCATTACCCAACCGCCATTTAGGCTTTTATAATGCTGGCCTTGTCGATAACCATTATTTAGCGCACTGATCATTTTTGAGTAAGACAAATTTGTTTGGCAAGCATAAAGTAATGCGGTAATTTTTGCACTTGGCCAACCGAGTAAGTCGTCCATGCGGGCAGCACACCAACCAAAATTGATAAAACGTTGATTTTTATAGCCCCACATTGCATCTAATGTATTGGCGAGTCGATGTAAAATCACCAGTGGAATACCACCAATAATAAACCAAAAGAAACTAGCAACAGCGGCGTCATGACCATTTTCTAGGACAGACTCAACGGTTGCACGGGAAATTTCTTGTTCGGATAGGTCTGCTGTATTTCGGCTAACTAAATAACCACAAAAATATCGTGCGGTGGCTAAGTCATTTTTATTAAGGGGATTAAATATTTGTAAAGCATGTAATTGTAGACTTTTTAAACCGATAGCGAAATAAAGGACTAAGGCATCTAAGCACCAAAAAAATAGCTGGTTTTGGTGAAAGTAATAATAAAGAATAGGTAAAGGTAAACATAAGATAAGCCACGATAAAATCCCCAATAATCGAGGCAACAATATGGAGGTTGTTTTCGGTGTCGCATGCTGAAAGTTAAAGGTATGCTCTATTGCAGTACTTAACCAACCAAAGCCTACTAAAGGATGAAATCGTTTTACTTCGCCGAGCCAACGATCTAGCAGGTATGCCATCACCATGATCACAGAACTTGTCATCGCGGCATTATCACCGCTGAAGGTTTAGTGATGTCGTGTGTCGCTATAAGGGTAAATACTTTAGTTTTACACTGGTAGGCAAGCTGAAAAATGCAGCCATTATCAAAGGCTTTTTGTTGACTGTTAATTGCTTGTTTATCAGAAAAATTTTCAACAAACAAAGATAAAAAACAGCGTAATATATCGCCGTGACTAACCACAAGAATACTCTTAATCGCTATGTCGTTGGGCTTAGTGGTCGTTTTATCTTGTGGCGTTTTTTGATCATCACTAGTATTAGCAATCTCAATTAATGCTTGTTGAAAGCGAAGTGCGCAGTCAATACCCGATTCTCCACTCGGCGGTGCGGAGGCGTTTACTTGATGAAAAATAGCATGGAAGTTTTTTTCTAATTTAACTTCGTCAATAACTTTTCCTTGCCAGAGGCCAAAATCTCGCTCGATTAAGGCCGGCGCAAAGTTAAGTGGACAATCTACTGTCACCTGACAAATTTCAGCGGTACTTTTTGCTCTTGGTAATGTTGAGCTTACAATAAGGTCTATCTTGTGATCAACTAGTTGCCTAGCAATTCCATCAGCTTGTCGATAGCCTTTATCGGTTAAAGGGCTATCTAACTGTCCTTGAAACTTCCCTATTTTATTCCACTGTGTTTCGCCGTGGCGCGTAAGATAAAAATTAATAATCGTCATTTATGCTAATACTTACTGATGCATTGATAATATTACAAAATATTTTAGCATAGCTTGATGACGGAATTAGAGAACTTATTGATTAAAAGAAGCTAACTCTAAGGTCACTTGGTCAATGCCACTCTTTTGGATCCGTTGGCTTATTTCAGCTTCTTTACTACTGAGTAAAGAGATACCTTCGATGATCATATCGTAAGCTTTCCATTGACTTGTTTGTCTGTCTTGGCGCATTTGAAAAGTAATGTTAATTTCAGGCGCATTGGCATTACGAATAACTGAATTAACACCAACAATTCTAGCGCCATTTGTTGATTTATGAGATTCAAATGCAACGTCTTGTTGTTTATATTGTTTTAACGCTATTGCATAAGTTCTTACTAAGTAACTGCGCATAGAAACAACAAATTTTTCACGCTGTTCTGGGGTCATCGTTCTCAAATTTCTACCTAAAACCTTGAATGCGGCGTATT
Source organism: Colwellia sp. BRX10-9 (assembly GCF_014077405.1). Classification (NCBI taxonomy): domain Bacteria; kingdom Pseudomonadati; phylum Pseudomonadota; class Gammaproteobacteria; order Alteromonadales; family Colwelliaceae; genus Colwellia; species Colwellia sp. BRX10-9. Next base: position 17,376 of record NZ_JACGVV010000040.1, read on the forward strand.
TGTAATCTATTGATGGCATTAACTCTTCTTCAACAATATCACGCATCAGTTCAGGGAATTTTTTCAGTGACTCTTGATCTTTAGCAATACGAGAAAACAAACGTTCTCCTGTTTCAGCAATTACTGTGTATGGAGAGTTTTCAATGCTGTAGGCATTGCTGGAAAAGCTTGCCAATGAAGTCATGAATAAGAGAGTAAATATTGCCATTAAGTGTTTCATGTTTTTGTCCGTATTTGAGAGAGCGTATTAAGTGCTGAGCTCATTGTTAATTCATTAGGGGTATTTTACATACCGACCATGCGGTATGTAAATACTTAATTGATATTTTTTATTACTATTTGCTATATCGGCTGTGAAAAGCCAAGGAGATAAGTGAAAAGAGTGGCGTTAATGACTTCTAAGATTTCTAATATAGTTGCACAGTTCTTTGATGACTTTTTCAAAGAGGTCTTTGTTTTTAGAACTTTTACTTAAACTAGAAGAACCATGAAAAGTTGAGACAATAAAATAGGCAACTTGGCTAAAATCAATGTCGTCACGAAGCTGGTTAGCGACACGTTGTAAGTTAATGGCGATAAGTTGGTTGAGTTGTTGCTGCATGTTTAAAATACGTAAGCGAAAGCCTTCATCTACGCCAGACATCTCTTGGCAAAGGTTGTTTAAAGGACAACCACAAACAATCTCGTCACAAGATGAGTTGGTATACATAGCGGTAAAAAAGTCGCACAAACCTTCAATAGGATCATCTACCTCTACTGCTGGCTGCCATAATTCTAAAAACATGGGGGTATAAATTTCTTCAAAAACAGCGTAGCCCAGCTCCATTTTATTTTTAAAATGATGATACAAGGCACCTTTTGAAACTTCACAGCGCACTAAAATACAAGATAAGCTTGTTGCGATGAAACCCTTTTTATGAATTTCATCTGCACTTATTTCTAGTATTTTTTGACGAGTTAGCTCTGCGTCTCTCATATTCACGACTTAATTAACTATTAATGATAATTCATTCTAACCGACCGGTGGGTAGGTTGTAAACCCAGCTTTTTTATTGGTGAAATATTTGAAGTTGAATAAGAATGTTTTGTGTCATTAAATCATCATTATTTTCACCATAACTATGACAACAAATTTCTTTAGTCTTATGCAAGTTGGTCGTGAAATATTTATTACACTATTAAGGTCCTTTGCTATGCTTGTAGATAATACTCTAGATCTTATCTATGACATTTTTCGTCATTTGAATTATTGAAATAATCACTCTAAGGAAACCAATGAAACATAATCTCATTACCTCAAGTATTAGTGCTTTGTTTCTTATCGCTACTGCTACAGCAACATCGAACGCTGCAGCCAATGATAAAGAAGTTGTCGCCAATGATTTTGTTGAAATATTTGAAAAATTGGGTGGGAAACATCCTGGCTATAGAAAAGCACATGCTAAAGGTTTGTGTGCATCAGGTACTTTTGTACCAACACCCAATCAACATTTTACTGGAGCTGCTTTGTTATCGAACGGCGAACTACCGGTATCTATTCGATTTTCCGTTGGCGGTTCAAATCCCAATAGTGATGAAAAAGCGGCTGGCACGCGCGGCATGGGCATGCAAATAAAGTTACCTGATGGCTCTTTTCACACTTTTACTGGTAATAACTTTCCGGTGTTTGCCGGTAAAAATCCAGAAGTTTTTCATGGTTTTTTATCGACCTTACTTCCTGATGAAAATGGTAAAACTGATCCCGCTAAAACCATGGCATATATTCAACAACATCCGAGTGTTCAAGCTAATGCTATGTGGAATAAAACAGCTAAAACAGCCGCTTCATTTGCCAACACTGAGTTCTTTGGTTTGCACACTTTTTACTTTGACCAACCTAATCAACAGAAAACTAAATTTCGCTGGACCATTGAGCCTAATTTAGGGGTTAAAACATTAGAAAAAGCTGAGGCTGCTAAAATGCCTACTGAGTTTTTAGCGGATACCTTTGCGCAACAGCTTAAAAATGAAACGGTTAGTTTTAACATTATGGCAAGTTTAGGTGAACCACAAGACAGTGATATTGACCCATCACAACAATGGCCAAGTGAACGTCCTCAAGTAACGCTAGGCACAGTGACCGTTAATACCAGTGGCAGCGATGCATGTAAAAATACTAATTTTGATCCTAATATGATGTCTGCAGGCTTTACGCCAAGTGATGATCCGGTATTAAGAATGCGTTCACCGGCTTATGCTATATCTTTTGGCAAAAGGTTGAGTGGTCAATAAGTGACTCGCTAGTAGGTATAAATCAGCATTGCTTTTATGAAATGGGGGGTCAGTAAAACTGACCCCATGTGTCATTGATTTGACAATACATGGTTAGCAAAGGGCAATTGTTTCTTGTTTTATGGTGAATGTTAACAAGTTTAATAATTAATCGCTTCTGGTAAAGTCTTTATGCAGAACAGCTTTATTTACTGTTTACTTCAAACATTATTTTTAGCCATCTTAAGTCTTTAGGCTCAAGACCCGCTTTTTTGTGCAGAGATGGCGTTTGATAAACTTCCTTGTAAACATGACAAATAGCGACCTCAGTTAGTTCTCGCCATCTTTCTCCATCAAGTTCAGGAATACTGCCATCAGCTAAATTGGCGTCAGTTATCGGGTCATGCTGCAATTCTGTGGTACGTAGTGTCAACTCTAATTCTTGTAATATAGGATTAATAACCTGCAGTGTACTTGCATCGGCAAATTCTTTTGCAATATGTGCATCAGCTTCTTCTATAGATTTATTCAGCTGATGTTGGGAAAGTTTCTCTCCCGTAGGACGCAAGCCGTACTTGTTAATTATACCGCCAACACTGGGTAACAACGCTTTTGCCGCAATACCTACGCCCAATAATGGATTTACCACAGCGGCCAAACCACCCACTAATAGCATGCTATATGTGAGTTTTTTATCTAGCGCGTCAATTTGATCAGCCAAAGACTCAATACTGTTTGGATTACTTGCGCTTTTATTTCTTACCATTTCTTCTGCTGATTGGCGCATATAATCTTTAAGCATTTCTTCTGAATGTTGATTGGGAAAGTGAAAAACACGCCTTTTAGGCAGGTTGTTAATTTCTGGAACAGCATTCGGGAGACACCGCATGGTGTGTAAGGCAAATTTATATTCTGATAGTTGGAAAGGTATAACAAAATAGTGTTTTTCGTCATACTGGATATCGTTATATTTGTCTGACTTCTCTGCGGAAATAAAGACGGGTAAGCCATTCACTTTTTCTTTAACAATGGAATAATTAGCCGCTAACTCTTCTGTAGCTTTGTCTGCAACTGAGCGAACGACATTGAGTCCTTTTTTAAAAAAATTTTGCATAAGTTTTGCAATTCCCTTGGTATGTTGTCAGTAACACGATAATGTTTTTTTACTATAAGAGTACTAATACCCAATATTTTAGCTTCAGCATAATAATTATGGTCGTTTTGCGCGACAGTAACATTTTTTATATTGGCAAGGTTTCAAAGGCTAGGGAAATTAAAAATATAAGTGTACGCCTTCCTGTTGGCTGTTACTGCTTAGAATACGTTAATTATCTCCAGTTATCAATTTGGCCTAGGTCTGCTTGAACCGCTAGAAAATAAGGACTTTCTTTAACTTTTTATCCTGAAAAATTAACAGTAATTGCGCTTTATTGGGCAGATACAAATCAAAAAGCAGTGCTAATTAGCACTGCTTTTGTTGTTAATGATAAACATCAAACATCAAACATCAAACATCTCAAATTTTAAGGTGATGTCGAGGCAATATTTACCCGTTTATTGTGTGCCAGTATTAATAAGATAAGTGAGATAACACCGACCACAGCCCCGATTAATTTGCCATATTCACTGGGTAAGTTTAAGCCTATTCCTGCCGTCATAATATAAGAGACACTAACACTAGTACCAACAATGGCAGGTAAACTGACAATCCAATGGAAAGTGCCACGGTCAAACAAAAATTTAGTGGCTAGCCATAATACACTGGTAGAAAGTAGCATGTTTGAAAAAGCAAAATAACGCCATATTATTGAAAAATCTAATTTTGTCATAAAATAAGCAATAATCAAAATAGGCACGGCTAACAAGAGTCGGTTGCGTAAACTTTGTGGGATATTAAATGCATCCACTAAGGTTAGACGCAAGGACCGAAAAGCGGTATCTCCAGAAGTGATAGGGAATATCGCAACGGCTATAATAGCCATAATGCCACCGAGTGCGCCAAGGTAGCTGTTTGCTATATGGTTAACCACTAAGCCAGGACCGCCTTGGTCAAGCAATGCTTTAAGCTCTGAGTAACCTTCAGGAAATGCTGCTATGCCAGCTAAGGCCCAAACACAACCTACAATGCCTTCGCACATCATCGCGCCATAATAGACTGGGCGTACATATTTTTCATTGGTTAAACAACGCGCGATAATCGGTGCTTGTGTCGAATGGAAACCACTAATTGCGCCACAGGTAATTGTTATAAATAATAATGGCCAGACAGGGAGACCGTCAGCATTAGGCTCTAAAAAGTCATGACTGTAATGGTCTGAGTTAAAATACCCCAAAAAATCACCAGCGACAGGTAAGTGTGGCGCATTCATAAGTAATGATACCGCGATAAGCGAGGTCATCACTATCATGAGTAAACCAAAAAGGGGGTAGAGCTTGGTTATTATCTTATCTATGGGTAATAGTGTTGCCATTAAATAGTAGCCTAAAATAACTAAAACCCAAAAGGTATTACCGGCTAAAAATGTGCCTTCAAAATAACTTAAATTACTTAATAATCCGGCAGGACTCATGATAAAAACAACACCAACAAAAAACAGTAGCATGGTGGTGAATATCAACATTATCCCTTTAAAGTAAACGTTGTAATAGTGGCCTGCAATTTCAGGCAAACTTTTACCATCTTCTTTAATACTCATGACCCCAGAAAAGTAATCATGTACTGCGCCACCTAAAATATTACCAAGTACAATCCAAATAAGTGCAACCGGTCCATAGAGTGCACCAAGGATAGGACCAAAAATAGGACCTACCCCAGCAATATTTAAAAACTGAATAAGAAAGGCTTTAACCGGGTGGATGGCAACGTAATCAACCCCTTCTTCAAAACGTGCTTGAGGTGTTTTGATCGTTTCATCAATGCCCGCTTGTTTTTCAATGAAAGGGCTATAAAACTTATAACCCAATATTAATAGAGTGATACAGATAAAAAAGATAATCATGATTGTTTATTACTCCGTTCTAGTGAATAGATCCATTCAGGGGGAGCACAGATTTGTGCAAGCGAATATTTGCTAAGTATTACCTATATATACTGAGTATCAAAGGAGAATTTATGTTTATTCCCCACTTTATTTAGCGCTGGGCAATACTTTATGATCTCTGTTTGGTTATTTTTTTTGGCTTTACATCAAATTTACAAAGTCATACTCAGTATGAAAAATTATTTTGGCGATATATTGATTTTATATTAGGTGAGCAGCGTCGATAAAATGCATACATTCAATGCAACAGTGATTGACTTTAACGGATATCAACTTTCCAACTAAAGCCGATAAGACACAGAATTAATAACGTAAAGCGACCTTACTATAGCTTATAAATAGGCATTACAGTCGTCTACGCTAGCAGGCGACTGTATCATTTTAGGTGGTAACTAGATTATTGATCAAAGCTAAATAAAGTCACTCGCTGGCTGATGAGTTATTTAGTAAGGACTCGATACTTCAGTTTTTAACGCTTCTAATAAATCATGAATTTCAGCTTTTAATTCTTTGTCGACAATTTTATTACAGCTGATTTTTGCTTTTTCTAAGTTTTCAATCGCCTGTTCTTTTTCACCGAGTTCAACTTGTAGTGATGCAACGGAGAAGCCAATTGATGAACGAAAATCTTTTGAATTAATCTCTTCTGCTTTAAGTAATGCTTTCTCGTAAATTGAAATAGCTAAGGGTAAATCGTCGGTAAAGTCAGCAAGTGTCTCCCACTGTACAGGATGGTCTTTATCGGTATTTTCGTTATCATCACAGAGTTGTTTTAATTCACTGTAGCAATTGTCAAAGTTGATTTGATTTCTTTCCTGAGCAGCAAGCATTAACTCTCCAGCCAAAGCAAATACGCGCTTGTAGATTTTTGTATTCATGGTTTTTAGTACTCTTAAGTTGTTTGAGGTCTAGGTGCTAGCGGTTGACTTACAAGGTTTATTCTTGATTTGTGGTTTTGATGCTATCAAGCCTTATTGTGTCATTATTGAAACCTAAATGGGCTGTTTGATATTTTAACACCAGTTTTAACTTTAGACTAGTTTAGACCTGAAAATTGAAGAGTTATGACTCAGTAATAAACCTAATCACTTTTTAATGGAAGTCAGTCGATAACAACGTTTTGCTTGAACTCACTCAATGGCAATCTTTTGGTGGGTAATCAATTCTTGCTAAAGAACTAAACGCGAATTAATTCATCATTAATTCGCGTTACTGTTATTTTATCGGTTAAGCGTTAATTATGCGCTTAATCCCAATCATCATAGTAATCTTGAGTGAACCTTCTCAGTTGTCGTTCTTCTTGCAGCTGTTCAATTTTTTTCTTGGCTAAATAGTTACGTTTGTTACTATGTCTTGATTTTTTTACATCGCTAGGTGAGGTATGTAACTCAAATTCAGCAATGTTATTGTCACTATCGTTATCATTATCATCATCATTGTTATTATCATCTCCTTCGTTTGAAGATAGATCATAGTTAAAACTTATTTCATCAGAAGCTGATAACTCATAATTAGAATTGATATTCATTGTTATATCACCAAAGGATACTCAAGTAAAAACAGCATAATCTACGCTTTTTGCTAACAAGAAAAGTAAAATATTTTTACGTTAACGATAAATCATTTTTACTGAAAATATTTTGAATTTACTGTGCTAGTTCGCTATAAATTGCATCTGTTTTTCACGTTACTGGGGGCTCATAATAGCGGGGGCTTCTGGTTCATCTTTTCTCAGTAAATTTTTAATATCAATAATTCGTTCTTCATTCTCATTTTCTTTATGAAAGGCAATGAATAATTCACGTTCAAAAATAGGCAGGGCATTGATTTTAAATAACTTACCTTGCTCGATAAAAGGTTTCGCTAGCATGTCTGGTAGATAGGCACTTCCGCCACATTGCAGCATTAAATCAAGTGCAATACGCGCTGTACTCGTTCTAATTGCAGGAATTGATATGTCAGAAAATTCTTTAGCATGCCAGTGAGTAAAGCTAGTTCCCCAATCAATCATAATATAACGTTGTAAGTCTGCGGGGCTTGTTACTTTGTTATTAAAAGTCGTCACGGGAATTAAATTAAACATATGTAAAGATTCAATCTTTAGCTCTTCTACTTTTGGGGGATCAAATAGAATCGCAACATCTAAAGTACGCTCAAGTAATTGTCTGGTTAATTGCTCTCGCGATAATATTTCAGCGATTAAACTGATTTGTGGTTCATTGCTATATATCTTTGAAATGGCATCATGTATATAAACATCCCAAGTATTAGGTGTGCCGGCAATATAAATGTGCGCAACTTTTTCAGTGCTTATGGCAATATCTTGTTTTGCCATTCGAAGGGTATTGATCATAAGCTCCGCGTAGGGGACAAGCTTTTCTCCTGCGGGTGTTAATTGAATATTGTTTCTGGTGCGCTGAAACAAGGTCACATTAAAGTATTTCTCTAACTGACGAACTCTGGTACTAACCGCCGCTTGGGTCAGATATAGGTTTTCTGCCGCTTTACCAAAGTGACGACAATCCTTAACTTCTAAGAAGGTTTTAATTAACTCAATATCCATACTGCAATCTCTTATCGATACGATAATTATTATTTGTTTTACAGCCTTGCTTGTTAGCCGCATAATCCGCTAAAACCTATACCCTGTCAATAGAGGCGCAAATGACTTTAATACATGGATTTATTGCTGCAACACAATTTTACGATGATGTACATTTTCCACGTGGTTTCAGAAAATCTGGAGATTTCAATATCGCCGAAGCAGAATTATTAACACAGGTAGGCAAACGTTTACTGATGTTAGAAAAAGCTATTTGTTCGCCAGAAAATGAAGTTGAAATACAGTTTGTAAACATGTGTGAATCACAACTTGAAGGTCAAACTAAAGTTGAACTGTTGTGGAAAAAATACATAAAAATAACCAGACATAAGTCGTTTCACTGTTTAAATGGCAGCATATTTACTCAAGCAGCAGCCAGTTAGTCGATAAAATAATTAATATGCAGTAGATTTAAGGATAAACTTACCGATAAGTTTATCCTCTTCTTAACGAATTCTCAGTTGAAACTTTTAAAATTATCCTATTTGTCCTCAGGTAATAACGTCGGCTTAGTTTTGCGCTGAAATGTTAGCCAATTTACCCAACCAAAAGCCATACACAGTACCCATATAAAATAATCAATCAGCAGTAGTTCGTTTCTTTCTATACCGACTTTGCGGATCAGTGTTGACCATTTTAAAAAACCATAGCCTTCTTTAAATTTAAATATTTTATCATCCTGCTTCGCCCATAAATAATTATACTCAAAGCAAAAGTCATGCAAAATAACTGGGATGAGTAATAACCCTGTTGGCGAGAAGAAAAGCCAGACTATTGCCGGGTACGAACTACCATCAAAAATAAAGCCTTTCGGAATTATAACGATTCTTTTGTTAGGTAAGGTATAATGCCAATCTTCGATAAGTTGCCATTGCCGCTTCTTAAAAAGTAATCGCCACAATTTGGAATAAAATGAAAACTTTTGCGTTTTTATAGCAAAAGGCTGTAACTTTGGCATTTTCATTAGTTTTCTAGTTTAATGATTAGAGAATAATGCGATTCTATAGTTAAATAACCCATAAAATAAAACGCAAAATTTTACTTAGTTTGATTCAAAAAATTTGTTGAAATCTTTATTAGGAAATTAAATGTCCCTAGAACTACTCCCTACTTATATTGAAAAAATCGAAGAACTATTAGCCAACGATCTTCAATTAAATGAATTAGCTGCTGAAATTGAAGATACGCTCATGCCAGAGCACGTAGCAATTCTTTTAGAAGCTTTTCCTATCAAACCTCGATTAAGTCTTTGGGCGTTGTTGAGCGCAGATTATCAACAAAATATTTTTCTAGAGATGAAAAATGAATCTCGGCAGATGTTATTAAATGCAATGGATGACGATGCCTGTTTTCCTTTATTTGATAAATTAGATGCCAACAGTTTAATAGAACTTACTGAAGATTTAAGCGATCGCTTCATTGAATATGCTGTCACAAAAATGACAGCTAAACAAAGAGAGTATTTAAAAAAGGCTCAAGATTATTCTGAAGATGAAGTAGGGCGCTGGCAAAGCTTTGACGAAAAAAGAATTTCGCAAAAATTGAAAGTAGCAGCAGCAAAGAAAGTGTGTGCAAAAAATTTATTACCATTAACTGAAGTTATTTATGTTGTTGATAATAATGCCCAATTACTTGGTGAGATCCCCATCAATAAACTGTTGCTTTTAGATGGGGATACTCCCTTAGCCAGTGTAGAGTATCAAGATGTTCAAGTTTTAGAAGCCAGTAAAGATATAGATGAATCAATTGACGAAGTGATCCTTTCTGGAAAATCAGCATTACCTATCGTTGATGAAAATGGTCATTTAACCGGCCGTTTAGATTTGCACTCTGCTTATAGATACAAAGACCAGCATAAAGATAATCAATTAATGCAATCGGCTGGTTTGAGTGATGAAGAAGATTTATTTGCCAGTGTTTGGTTAAGTAGTAAAAACCGAGCGATTTGGCTGGGTATTAACCTAGTGACTGCATTTTTAGCTTCTTGGTTTATTGGTTTATTTGAAGCGACCTTACAACAAGTTGTTGCACTTGCCGTGCTTATGCCGGTGGTTGCATCGATGGGCGGTATTTCCGGTAGTCAAACGTTAACCTTGATTATACGTGGTTTAGCGTTAGGGCAAATTAGTGATGCTAATAGGCAGGCTATCGTTAAAAAAGAGCTTAAAGTTGGCGCAATTAATGGCATGTTATGGGCGACGGTCATCGGCATCATCACTTTTTACTGGTTTGAAAATCCAATGCTATCAGTCACCATTTGTATCGCTATTTTAGGTAATATTTTAGTTGCTTCGTTATCAGGGGTTTGGATACCTTGGATATTAAATAAATTTAACATCGACCCAGCATTATCTGGAGCTGTTATTTTAACAACCGTAACAGATATATTTGGTTTTATAGCCTTTCTTGGCTGCGGTACCTTATTACTGCTTTAGAAAAATCAGCTTAATTAACGTTTTTATTGTTATTTTAGCGATAAAAATAGTGGCTATTCTCAGCGCTGAAAAGAATAATGTTGCTGCTTCTTGCAGACCAATTTAATTTTTTAAGCCGCTGGGAATTATTTTATTGTTAACAAACAATCGATTTAAATAATCTATTTTAAATGTAACCTCTTGTTTTTAATGGGTTTGTTGTTTTTTTTATTCTCTCCCCGTCACGCTTTAATCTTCCAGTACTCACACTCATTATATCAAGGGTTAGCTATTTTCCTTGTTTAACAAAAAAAATTGATTAGTTAAACGAAAATATTTTGCTTTTCAATTCTCAAATAGTGGAACATTATCCATCCAGAATCTAATTATGATTTTTTTGAAGGCAAAAAATGAATATTGATACATACGAAAGTACTGGCATAGGTAGCAATTTGAATTTCAATCCTGGTATCTCCGGATTCGAAGTAACGAGTGGCTCTGCAAATAAAAAAGAAATTAGCAATATCGCCAAACAGAAATATCTGGTTAAAGAAAGATTAGATATTTTAAATGAAAAAAGGTTCCTTGACCGTCAACTTAATTCATTAAGTGACTATTGGGATATGTAAGTAATTTTAATGTAAAGAGAATATTTATGAAAAAAACAATTTTAGCTATCGCTTTATTAGCCCTAACTTCAAGCATAGCGCACAGTGAAGAAGCAGAACCTGCTTTAATGGATGCACCTAGTGACTACGTATCAAGTCTTTTAAGTCAATGTAAAGAATACGCTATTGAAGATGAAATAGCAGAAACTGATATGAAAACTTATTTATTAAATTGTATCAATGATGAATTAAAAGAAGGCGATTACAAAGCAATAAAGGTTTTACCTAAAGACGAGTAATCGTTTTGTATTACCAGCTTGTCTAAGTCACTCAAATTATTTAGACCACTTAATATAAGTGGTTTTTATAATTTGAGTTCACTTACTTCACTTCATCTATTCGTAAATAAACACAGCTATTCATTATTCTCAACAAACTTCCCCCTCATTTTTTGTTCTAAAACTCTACCAGTATTGCCATTTTAAAAATCATATACAAAATAATCTGCCATTATTCATTTAAGCCATTTTTCCTGGGAAAATCACAGTTTAGTCCAATGTTGTAGAGCCCATAAATTTGTCTAAACAAGTAAAATTTGCTCAGTGATTTATCCTAATAAATTTTAATCGTTATTTTTTCAACTATTGACGTAAAATATTCTATAATAACGACTTTATAATTATATAAATCGCCGTCTAATCATTTTATTTGATTAAACGTATCGAAATATAGCGCTTTATTATTTAATGAGCTAGCTATACACTCGATATTACTTATTACCTCACTTTTTAACCTTAAATAAAGGTGAGCACTACAGGACTTATTATGAAAGTTGCTATCTTATCTAGAAACAAAAATCTTTACTCTACGCGCCGTTTAAAAGAAGCCGGCGAAGCTATGGGACATGAAGTTGATATTATCGATACATTACACTGTTATATGGATATCACGAGTACTCGTTCAGCTGTGCGTTACAAGGGTAAAGAATTGCCAAAGTATGATGCAATTATTCCTCGTATTGGCGCCTCTGTAACTTTTTACGGCACGGCTGTGGCAAGACAATTTGAAATGATGGGTACCTTCAATATTAATGAGTCCGTCGCTATCAGCCGCTCACGCGATAAATTACGGTCATTACAGTTGCTATCGCGTAAAGGTTTGGGTTTACCGCGAACGGGTTTTGCAAACAAGCCTGATAATGCCAAAGATTTAATTAAAAATGTTGGCGGCGCGCCGGTGGTTATTAAATTGCTCGAAGGCACGCAGGGCATAGGTGTAGTCTTAGCCGATACCGCTAAATCGGCTGAAGCCATCATCGAAGCATTCATGGGCTTAAAAGCGAACATCTTAGTACAAGAATTTGTTAAAGAAGCCGGTGGTGCTGATATTCGCTGTTTAGTGATTGGCGGTAAAGTGGTTGCGGCGATGAAACGTCAAGGCGCTGAAGGTGAGTTTCGTTCTAATTTACATCGCGGCGGCTCTGCTACTGTAGTTAAATTATCGAAAGAAGAGCGTGACACAGCAGTTAAAGCGGCAAAGGCGATGGGCTTGAACATGTGTGGCGTCGATTTACTGCGTTCACAAAATGGTCCTATGGTCATGGAAGTTAATTCATCTCCTGGCCTTGAAGGTATTGAAAAAGCGACGGGCAAAAATGTTGCCGGGATGGTGTTTGAGTTTTTAGAAAAAAATGCAAAACCTCATGACACCAAAACACGTGGCAAAGGATAATTAAAGAGAGTTTTATGGACATATTACGTATAGGTGAGTTCGAAATTTTACCTGGAGAGCAGCGCAAAATAGAGTTGCCGGTTGCTAAGTTATATACCGATGCCGACGTTTCTTTGCCTGTTCATATTATTCGCGCTAAAAAACCGGGGCCCACTATTTTTTTGAGTGCGGCGGTACATGGCGACGAATTAAATGGTATTGAAATTATTCGACGCTTGATCCACGAAAAGAAACTTAAAATAAC
>NZ_JACGVV010000074.1:0-3107 GCF_014077405.1 Colwellia sp. BRX10-9
ATGGCTCTTGTGTATTTTTGTTGCTATTAGGTTTACTGTCCCAAATAGTGGTGCTCAAGGTAAAGCCTAACAAGGCGTTCAAACGGACAAAAAACAGTTGGCTGTTTCACTCCGTTCACAATTTTGGCCAACAATTTTTTGCCGCTTAACGTGGCGTTAGGTGGCACCACTTTTCGGTTTTTATTGTTAACCAACTTTCGTATTTTTAATATTGGTTTGGTGGTAATTCTGTTTCGTGGGTTTTCGCCGAAACGTTTTATAAATGTCGCGAATCATTGTCGAGAGTCCAGCAATAACATTTGTGTTGTGCGCTAAACACCTTTTGTGTAAATGGCTCAAAATAATGTTTTGGCATTTAGCCGTGGTACGGTTATATTAAGTTTCGAAGTTTGCTTTAACTAACTGGTTTTATAATAAATTTAACCTAACAAGCAATTCAAACGGACAAAAAACAGTTGGCTGTTTCACTCTGTTCACATTTTAGCCAACAATTTTTTGCCGCTTAATATGGGCGTTAGGTGTAATCGCCACTTCGTTTTAATTGCTTAAAGTATTTGCCAATTTAAGCAGGGCGTTTGCGTTTTCTAAATATGTTTTAGGTGGGTTTCGCCAAGTTCTACGTCACTTTCGCCAATATAGTCTTCGGGCATTACCTAAAAACAAAATGTCCTTGCGAATTGGCTTTTCATTGTTTGGTGTTGTGGCTCAAAATCTAGCAGTTGTGTTTATAAAGTGGCGAATGTAATATTAACTTTTAGTGTTTGCTTTAAGGTTTTGTATTTACTGAAATACTTCACCTAACAAGCAATTCAAACGGACAAATAACAGTTGGCTGTCGTTCGTTCCTCACTATTATAGCCAACTATTATTTGCCGCTTAATATGGGCGTTATATTCACTAAGTTAGCAGGAAGCTATGAATCAATATTTTGATGAACACTTTTCAGGATTAAAATTACAAAAACCTCTTTTTTATAATTGGCCTATCGGCTTAAGGTTTGAGATTGGACCTGATGAAATTGAATTATGGAAAGATTCTGAACGTGAAACTATCAATGAAAAATATTTTGAAGTTTCTCTGGCTCGTGCAGTATCAATTTTTGAAGCTGTCTTTGGTAAAGATGATGACATTGAAATAATATATCAACAATATTCTGATGGTCGTAAGAAAATCAGAAAAGGTAACTTCATCTTTAAACAAATAAATACTGCAAAAATCAGCCAAGTTAAAAGCGTAGATGTCCGTAATATCTATGAGCTAGATTATAAATCTGAGTGTTGGAAAAGGCTAAATATACCAAACCTAACTGTCGATGATATTAACTATAAAAATATTTTGCTGTCATTAATTCATACTGATTTTGGTTGTAGTAAACCATCGATGTGGGGTGAATGCTTCATTATAAACAAGACTAAGAGTATTATTTTAAATCTATATGACGATCGTGGAATGGATGTAATAAGCTCAAATAGAGAAGCGCTCATTCCATTATATCAATCACATAACGAATGGCTGTTAAACTATGATCGTGAAAGAATGGATTTGGTGTTCTCGTGAATATAACAAGTCATTCAAAAGGACAAATAACAGCTGGCTGTTGTTCGTTCCTCACACATTTTAGCCAGCTATTATTTGCCTCTTAATGAGGCGTTAGCAGGCACCACTTATTCTATTTTTAAAGTGCTTCGTTAATTTTGTTTTTCACAAAAATTGGATGGTGTTTTTGACTTTCCTTCCTTTTTTGTGGCAATTATTGTGTTTTACCAATTGGTAAGCATGTTTTGTTAATGTTTATCAATTGAAGCTTGGTGGGTAAGTGGTGCGGCGGTATTCTTTGCTTCTCACATCCATCCGTTTAATTTTAATGTTCGTGGCGGTTTTGGTGTTTTAATTAACACTGCTGCTAACAAGCATTTCAAGCGGGACAAAATAAAGTTGGCTGTTTTGTTCACTCCGTTCACTTATTTTAGCCAACATTATTTTGCCCCTTAAACGGGCGTTAGCCTTATAAAGGATATAGGTAGTATGAAATCAACTTTTCTAGTTTTCACCTGCATGATTTTGATGCTTGGGTGTTCATCACACTCTGTTCAAGAATCAAGTATTACCGCTAAGGAATTCGATAATAGTATTGAACTTACGGTTCCCGCAAGTAAAGTGAAAATGACAATTCCCAAATTAGAGTTTGTTAAACAAAATGATAACCCTACAAACAGTTATAGGTATTTTTATTATTGGGATACTAATGCACAACTAGGTATTTCTGGTTGGTTTGAACCTGAATCACTTTTTAAAGGTACGCTGTCTCACTGGAATGAATTTCTAGCTAAATGGAAAGGGAATCCACCAACTAATGTTAGTTTTGAAAAACTAAATAATTGGGAAATTGTCCGTTACAATATTGACGTTCAAGGCTGCTCACAATCGAATGCAAAAGCATTTCTTGTTCAAGACGAAACTTGGCTGGAAATACACGTTTCCTCATTCTGCAAAGTTGGTGCTGAGCAAGCTGATATAATTGATTTTATTAACAATATAAAAATCGATAGTAAGGCGTAATATAAGGCTAACAAGGTGTTCAAACGGACAAAAAACAGTTGGCTGTTTCACTCCGTTCACAATTTTAGCCAACAATTTTTTGCCGCTTAACGTGGCGTTATGTTTTTATCGAATGGATGCATATATGAATAAATTTAGGATTAATAAAAGAATTTTTATGATAGGTTTATTACCTGTTTTAGGTTTACTCATTACATTTATTTTAAATTTTATCGCTGGTCCGGGTTATACGACTTCAGTAAATCAAGGTGCACTTCGTGTCTATTTTATGGGTTCTGTTATGTGGTCGGTATTTGCATTTTTTACAGGTATATTTATGTACTCAAAATGCAGTTCAATGAATCATCTTAAATTTATACTTGGAGTTTCATCTGTAGCTTTCGGTGTCGCAATGCCTTGGATTATAGGTATGTCGTAGAAAAAACATAACAACACGCCCTGAGGTGGACAACTAGTAAAATTTAGCTATTTATTGCAAATTTTAACAGTGGCGATCCTCTTCGGTTTAATGCTTCTAAATATTTTGATTCGTTGTAGGGCATCTTCGT
>NZ_JACGVV010000049.1:0-18938 GCF_014077405.1 Colwellia sp. BRX10-9
ATAAATTTAATATAACAATATAACAATATAACAATGTAACAATGGTATTTATAAATTAATTTAATTAACGACTTTTGCGTAGTAGCCATAAATAATTTAAGTGTCTACTAGAAAATATTTTAAGCAACTATCGAGTTCTATATGGGCCTTAGTTGCCACAATTATTTTGATACCTTTAATTGCTCGCCCGGCGGTAAAAAGGTACTTATTGCACCTAAAAAATTAGCGTCTTTAAATTGGCAAGATAAAACGGTAACCTGTAGTCTTAATGTAGAGCAAATAAACTCATTCGCACAGTATCAGAGAGAAAAATTGAATGATGCTAATTACCTAAAGCGGTTAAGGCAAAACTAATATTTGAGAAATAACCCTATTCAATAGACTCTGTTCGACCTTTCTTTATGATTAATGTGCGTGATACTTAAAAAGGCTAACTAAATGCAAAAAAAAGACGATAAAACAACAGTTAATCAAAAGCATATAACTGCCTGTTTATACGGTAATGAAACAGCTAAATCATTAGCCAACTTCACCATTAGCGATTTAAAAATGCCACGCGCTTTCCTTTGGGCATTAGGCACAATCAAGAGCGCATCTGCACAAGCGAACCAAGAACTGGGTCTACTTGATGCAGATAAATCTGTAGCAATTCAATTGGCTGCCAAAGAAGTTGCGGATGGTTTCCACGATAATCAGTTTCCCGTTGATGTCTTCCAGACAGGGTCGGGAACCAGCACGAATATGAACGCAAATGAAGTGATTGCTTCATTAGTTAAGTTAAAAAGTAATCAAACCATAAACGTTCACCCTAATGACCATGTAAATATGGGACAAAGTTCTAACGATGTGATCCCCTCTTGTATCCACTTAAGTGCAGCAAAACTTATCGCTGAACAGTTATTACCCTCGCTAGAAAACTTACGTAACACCTTAGACAACAAAGCCGGTCAGCATCATGACACCATAAAAACGGGCCGTACTCATTTAATGGATGCAATGCCATTAAGTTTTGCTCAGGAAATAAGTGGTTGGAGTGCTCAAGTGAGTTATGCCTATGACCAGTTACAAAATAACTTACCAAGTTTATACAAGCTTGCCATTGGCGGCACAGCTGTAGGTACTGGAGTTAATACACACCCAGATTTTGCCACTATTGTCACTCGTACCTTAACCGAGAACACCGGTTTAACCTTCATGCCTGCCGATAATTATTTTCGGGCAATTAGTGCACAAGATACAGCGGTATGCATTAGCGGTATTCTTAAAACCACCGCGGTTAGTTTAAGTAAAATCAGCAATGATATTCGCTGGCTAAGCAGTGGACCATTAAATGGATTAAATGAAATTCGATTACCTGAACTACAAAAAGGTAGCAGTATTATGCCAGGGAAAGTCAACCCAGTGATCCCTGAAGCGGTTTTAATGGCTTGCACACAAGTCATCGGCAATGACACAACCATTACGTTGTCAGGACAATCTGGCAACTTCCAACTTAATACCATGCTACCTTTAATCGCTCATACGTTAGTGCAAAGTATTCAACTACTCAGCTCAAGCGCTAACACACTTGCTGATAAAGTTATCAAAGATATAAGCGTGAATCATGACGAAATTAAGCAAAATTTAGCAAAAAATCCAATTTTAGTAACCGCGTTAACTGACTTGATCGGCTATGAAAAAAGTGCTGAGATTGCTAAAAAAGCATACGTAGAAAAAAGAACCGTAATAGATGTCGCTATCGAACTAACCAATATTAGTGAAGCAGAGCTTATGGCAAGATTAGATCCTAAACAGCTAATTGGTGGTGTTAATAAAAGCCAATAACCGGTAGCTTTCCCAATAAAGAAAACTTTCCCCGTGATCTTTTTAGAGGTGATCACGGAGTTCTAACTCATCGATTAGTCGTTATTTAAGATGATATACCAAGCTTACTAACTCGTTAATCGTTCATTATTGAAATGGGTTAACTCAATGTTATTTTCAGTAAGAAAACTAAAAATCAAAAACAGTAAACATATTTCAATATCTGCCAATAATTAACCAGATAGTACTGTAGGCTAAATTTAATCGGAAAATATAATTTAATTAATTTTATAAATAATCGAGTTAGCTAATCAAGCTGGCTCAGCAGGCTTACTCAGTAAAGTGAAGGTATACACATAACCATAAATAGCGGTAATGATTATACTAGGTGTAACCGTTAACCATAAATTAGGCGTCTGGTTAATAAAGTTAACACCAATGGCAATGCTAGATTGAATCGCTATAGGTAAAAGTGGTGCTAACAAAGTACCTGGTATAGCGTTATTACTTAAATATTTAGCCGAGCGGTCTAAGGCATTTCTGAAGGTTCTAAAAATGGCGATGTTTTGTTTTGTTTTAGAAAACACTGTACAGATGATAGGCACAACAAATATTAATGAAAGATAACTTTGCCCAAATTTCGACACTGATTTTTCTAATATAAAAGTAAATAAAATAGTAATCGTGCCGCTTAATGTTCCTTGCACAATTGCCGATCTTAACACTAGTGATTGATCTTCACTGACTAAACCATTCGCCCAATATGACCAAGCAAAATAAAAACAAAATGAGATCCCCGCCGAAAGAATCAGTCTTACTCTAGATGACATATAAAGTTGCCTTACCTGCGCTTTAGTTAATTTTCCATACTACCGCTATAATGATGCCCTCGCGATAAATATTTATTTTCAACGACGTTGTTGCTTGATATTTTATTAACATGTGACCTGATAAAATTTAAAAGCTTCACGGCCATCTCGGCTTTTTAGAAAAGGCTTAGAGTCATCGACTAGTGAAAATAAATCGATAATTGCCAGCTTAGCTGACAGTATAATCAAACTCTAATCTTTAAATGTTAACAATTCGCAAATCCATCTCTGTATATTAATGGCTGATTATTCTTACCATATTAGCCAAAATTATCATTGAAATCAGCCTGACGAATTTTTGCACTAATATGTTCATAAAAAGATGATATGATAAGTTAAATTAATTTAACATAGCGAAGATTAGTAATGCGGATAAAATTAACTCAAGACCTAGTATGTGGCAATGACACTTTTTTAACGGGTGAAGAATACGAGGCAGTATTGATATTACCCCGTTCAACTACCGTAGAATTTATAGCTGACTCAGGTAAGAAAGTCAGAGCATTTAACTATGAATATACGACAGTAGCCTCTGCAACTGAAATATAGCAAGGTGAGTGCGATCACAGCCGTTTAACAGATCAATAAACGCTGAGAATCACAAAGTGGCTTAACTTAAGTTATATCAATTGATAGTAACCGCTTTCAAAACACTCAATAAACGTAGTGAACGACCCAGCAGCGTCACTACGTTTTAAAAATATAACAACCTATATCGTTTTAATCATCTGCACCGTTTCAGGTTTAAAACCTAACGTTTGGTAGAAGTCGTTTGCTTTTTTATTATTAGCGAAAACTTCCAGATGCATTAACCTGCACCCTAAATTTTTAGACCATTTCTCAGCAAACCCAATTAAAATCTTACCAACACCTAAACCCTGTGACTCAGGTGAAACAGCCAACAAAGGTATTGTTCCACACATCTCACCAGATATACTGTCTTTATGGGTTCTAACATGAATAAACCCCAAAGAAACATCACTTTTTTCAGCGATAAAGGTAACGTTGGCTTGTGATGATTCAGCAAGCATTTCAGCAATATAATCAAATTGCATTTTTTGAATAACATCGTCAGAATGCCAAGATAACTGAGCAACGTCAGCTAAAATAGGTGAAAGTTTAAAAATAAACGAATGATCACTGAATTTTGCTTCCCTAATGACTAGTTCGTTATCCATAAACACTCTACATTCACACTTAAATATCAATTAAATATTAGCCGTTTAAAACGGCTAATATCACGTAACAATAGCCTACTATTTTAGCTGTTTTTATTTATTGGGGATTTTACATTATGCCCTAAAGCATTAATATCAACGCCTTGTTCAGACAGAATTTTCTCAAATAACGGCAGTAAAGCCCCTAGATTTTCTTCCAGTGTATCGCGTAAAGTGTCAACAACAACTTGAGTGCCACGTTCTATCTCTATGTTAATATTTTCGCCAACAGTCTTAGCCTCAAACACTGTCATCCTTCGAGTCTCAGGAATTAACCAAACTTCAAACCACTGCTCTGTCTTATTCACTTGAGAAATGGTTAAACTAGCTCCGTTTAAGGCAATGTAGCCCTTTGGAAAGACATAGCGCTTCCATTCTTTTGACAAACCTAAACGGATACAATAATTGTCTTCTATGTGAGTAATGTTGACAATAGGGGTTTTAAAGTCCACATGCCCCGACAGAGGATGACCACCAATTTCAGCCCCCTCTTTAGCTGCTCGCTCTACATTGACACAAGTATTTTTTCCATATTCGCTGAGGGTCGTTATTAAAAGGCTTTGTAGCATTACATCAAACTTGACCCTAACTTCAGACACTATTTCAGTAACCGTCAAACATACTCCGTCGACAGAAACACTTGCTCCTATTTCTAGATCAGTGCAAAAACCTTTGTTGAAATCAATAACAAAAGTTCTGATACCCTTTTCATCTGTAATATCGATAATTTTAGCTGTCGATTGAATTATTCCTGTAAACATAAATATCTCTTCTTTAATTAGGCAACACGACTTAATACTCATACATTGTTAAGCAGTGAAAAAAATGAACGTTGTTGTCGGATAAGCTATGCCAATCAGTTTGTTGTTATCACTTAAGGATATCAAATTGTGTTGAATGGTTAGAAGTTTCGATCTGCATATTTAATTAAAAACATCAAAAACTATACTTTATTTTTCGCTGTGACCAAATAATAAATCAAATAAGATAGGGTCAATACGGTAGGAATTTTCAAGATTTTCCCTAGCCATCTCTCGTTCTTCTTTAGTTGCATCAGGTTAACCAAACGATTCATAGTAATCGCCAGCTTTGGCATTATTATGAGCTCTTTTATTTAATGCTGAACTGGAGAAACGACCGGTGAGTAAAAAGAAAACGATAAAAATAAAGACGCTGCAATAACACTTATCAGTAAACACAAGTTATATAAGCTAAAATAGTTGGCTAAAATTTGAAAAAAATAGCAAAGCCAACCTTATTTTATGACTTCAAGTAGAAGCTATCAGGTGTTATTTATCGTCATTTTCAGAGACAACTTGCTCGTCTTCTGACGGTACCTCCTCCACAGCTGATTTTTTCAAACGTTTTTCTTCCTTTTTTTTCTTTTTAGCTATTTCTTTCTGACGTTTTTCGAAAGAGTAATTTTGCTTAGCCACTCGTATTCTCCTCTGGGTATCTTAAATTTCTAGCATGAATAATACGGCATCCCCGGAATAATTGCGCCCTTGATTACGATTATAATAGATAAAATTAAGGGATAATGCTTTTATTTCATCTGTCGTATCAGGCTATTAGGCCTTTTTTATGATACCAACAACAAATATCAATATAACCGCCCCCGCAGTCGCCGTAACAATTGTACCAATGACTCCGCCAGCAGATATACCAAGTAAGCCAAAGACAAAGCCACCAACCACTGCGCCTATAATGCCAACAACGATATTACCGAGTAAGCCAAAGCCAGCCCCTTTCATTAACCTTCCCGCTAACCATCCGGCTAAAGCACCGATAGCTAGAAATATCACCAATTCTGTTAAATCCATAAATTCACCTCTGCTATTAAGTCTTTTTCAATGCGCGACAAACTGTCACATTACAATCGTAAAATATAAGTTGGCTATATCTACAGTAAACAACACTAGTCAACTGTTTGTTAATTTAAAACACACCAAGCGTTATAATTAATTTTTCATCTTTTACTTCCAATGATTTCAATACTGCTTTGGCTAATTTGTGTTTTACATTATCATCTTTAAATTTATAAACTGGATAAACGGCCATCACTTTTGAAAGCATGGCCTGCGCAATATCTTGTATTTTTGGAGTGAAATTTTTAGGAACTTTATCAATGGCTAAACTAATAATTGTAGGGTTTTTAAAATAAAACTCACCTTTTTTAGGCTCATAATCTAATGTGCCTTTAATCATTACTTCACCGCTACCCTTAATTCCACCGGGAGCACTAGCGTCAATATTTGCACGAATACCTATTTCATCACTTTCTTTTAGTAAATCTATTATAGGATTTGATAGGGTAACAGTGACAAAATATTTCTTTTTTTCGATTGGCATAAAAGCTGATATTTTTTCTTGTATCTCTTGTTCTGTGATTTCCTGTGTGTAATCTAACGCAACGGCAAACTGACTCAGTAGCGATAAAAAAACAAACATAATGCTTCGAAACATAACTTTTCCTTAAAAAATAACAACACTTTAAACAAAATATCAGCTAGCTAAAAATAAACGACACCGTAATAAATGCCAACTATTATTTTCGTCTAAATCATATATTAAATATTATGCTCTTCTTCGTGTAAAACAAAACTCACCAATTTATGTACAATAGGAGATATAATTAAAATAGTTGGAAAGGCAAAGATAAAAGCGAAACTCCACGCTTTTAACCATATAGGAACAATATTCGTCACCATACCTACGTTAAACACACTAATAACAAAAGACATTACGCAAGACATAAGTAACGCCATAAAAAAAGAAAATACAACTTTGTGATATTTACGTGAAATCATCTTAAATACTCATAGATTGTTCTAAGACTCAGTGTTTTGCTGAGATTAAAAAAAATTTTATGTCTGTTAACTTTGCGCTAAATAACCCCGTTCATTTATTAGCTTCGCCGGTAATTTAATTATTTATAAAATATCTATCAGGGAAAGAACCTAAGGTTGCCATTATTTAAACAGCTTATTGTATTTTTTTACAAGTAGACATATCTTTTGAAAGTTCTGTTATATATAAACCATTTTTACCGTGAAAGCGGTACACCATTATTACACCCAAATTGATAAAACTTTCTAACGCTTTATTCGCACATAATGTACCTATCAACACTTTCTCAATAATTGGTTCAAAAGCCTTTACATCAAGTTGATCAGCACTGTAATTTATCATAGTGTTATTATAGATAATGAAATTTTTGAATGTTGCTGCGTAATCAAGTCTTGTTTCTTCATCAATTATTTGAGCACCTTTAGCGTTAATTTTAGTAACTGCCTTAGTTAACTCTTGCGATAAAGATCGCTCTAATGGGGTCTGTTCAGCATGACACAACAACGATGTCGTTAAAGCGATAGGTAATATAATTTTTATTAAATCCATAAAGGTAATTTCCTTAAAAATCCCCAGATTAAAGGGATAAATTATTTTATTAAAATATATAGCACAACTCACCGTAACAAATTTAGTCGTTGCACTATAAAGCGCTGGTTTTACCTAAAATATCAACTGCAATTAAAGCAATAAATCTAACGAGTATACTCAAAACTCAGCAGGCCATCATTCATTGCAACTTCCCTAAAACCATTAGAAATCAACACTTTTTTAGACGCTTTATTTTCGGGTGCAGTATGAGCAATAATACTATTGGTTTCTTCGAAGGAGCAGGCATGAGAAATGAGCAGGTTAACAATTTCTGTTGCATAGCCACGACATTGCCAACTAGGTAGCACAGAATAGCCAATCTCAACTATTCCATTACTATCTGGGGGACCAAAATATCCACCTGATCCCACGAGAGTTCTTTCTCCTGAAACGGCAATATTTATAGCATACCAGCCATACCAACCTTCAGCTAATTTACCGCCTTTTTCGAAACAAGAAAGAAAAAACTCCATTGCATCTCGGTCATATTCACCGCTAGGCCAATCGCTTGAAACAGATGCATTTAATTTTTCAGAAAGTAACAAAGGTGTTTCAAGTTCAATGTGAAGATGAGCGGCTGATGATGATATTAATTCGATGCGTTTTGAATTTAAATTTTTAATAATTTTTATTTACTCTATCGATTACGTTTTTTAACACTTATCCGTCAAAGACTATTTCAGCTTCTGCTTCAACTTAATGAAAACCACTTAAGCATTTGATAAACAGTCAATTAAAGCCTTTTATTTGTTTGAAATGAATCAAAAAACAGCCCTCTTAATACTCATTCTCAATGACTTATATCGCAAAATCACTCAGAAATAAAATAATAACCTTTAAATAAAGCGGGACGAAATGCAAAACCACTTAATGCTCTTAGTGGTGTATAAGATATTATATTGCCGGTTGAGACAAAACTTGAAACAACTCTTAACTGACCGTTTTCAAATTTAAATTTTAGCTGCTCATCGAGCGCGTAAACTCGACTGCTAACACCGCAATTAAAAGTGATGGCAGGTTCAAATTTATGGGTCAGCGTATCCATTTCGTTTATGGGTAATAGCTTACTCATAAGCATGCCATCAATATTAACCGCATACTTATTCAAAAAATCCTCTGCCGCAGTGCAAGACAAGGAAAAGCTTAATAGTATAAATGATAGTGTTTTCATTCGATCTCCCTATCGTTCTTTGTCGCTAAAGTTGAGGTCTGTAATAAACGGGCCCTCAACTGTAATTTATCCGTTTGATTCACTTGTTTTAAAGTCTTTATAATACAGTAAAAGCAAAGGTTAATTTACAATCGATATATTTAAGCATGCGATTGACTATCACAGGTATATCAAAGCATTTAGTACCTGAATCCGAGCTAACCGATACAAATATATCACAGTCTTCAATATTAACTCTTTGTCGGACATAATAGTCACTAATGTCGTCGAAGTTAGTGTCTGTTAAGGGTACACAAACAACATAAACATTATTTTCAACATTTTTATCGCACAATGAGCCTAGTATCTCTCGCTCGAGTGTAAAGGCTTGCATCTTATCTAATCGATTGAACCTGAAGCTTATTGAAGCCCTAGTCTTTGAATTTTCCACCAAACTCTCTATTTTGTATAACGCCAAATAATCAGCGAAGTAATGTAAGCTAAATAATACAACGAAGTTAAATAACGTCGCCAGTGCTATGAAGTGATAGTAAACGGGTTAAGTATTCTAGACCTGTAAATGACCTAAATTTCTTTTTTCATTACGCCTGCGAACTCAAGACCACCTTCAAGTTCACGAAAATCTACGTTAACCAGTTCCCAACCAGCACTGCCAAGTGTATTGAGATAACTTTCAACATCTTCTCGTTTTCTCCCTTTAAACAGTCCTGCTGTCTCAACATCTCTGGTATCTACTATTTTATATTTGTACTGTTTCATCAATTTTATCCTCAAAATAATTAAATAATGCCGGCCTCAAACTTAACTAAGGAGGTTTATTACCCGCCCTTAAATTGTTGCTTATAAATTCTATATTTTATTTAAAGATACGCCATCCCTTAAAACTGATTGCCATTGGGTAAGTTGATTTAATTTATAGCTTCTCTCGATAATATTTGTGTCTCTATCAAGCTTTACTACATAAGGAACGGCACGCCCTTCGTTTCCAAAATAACGTTTCTGCAAGGCCATTGTGCCCTCACTAGCTATCCACACTTTACCCGTAAAACCAGTTTTAATTAACATGCGGTTAATTTCATCAATATCTTCATCCAAGGCAACAGCTAATAAATTAATGGGTAATTGCTTATTAGCGGTCACTTTCTCTAGCGTCATTAAAGATTTGTAGCAAGGAGTGCACCACGAAGCAAAAAAATAAATAACGGTATCGTTCCCCTTAAGTTCATCAAAAGAATGACGACTTCCTTGAAGGTCTATTAAATCTATTCTTTGAATGGGCTTGTTTACAACAGATGTAAAAGATGGCGATAAAAAGCCCAGATAGTTTGCCCCAGCAAAGCCAATAAAAAATAATATAGGTAAAGAAATTAACATCCATTTTTTCAACGTCGTACTCCAATGTTTATTTAGCGCTGCTTAACTAGTCTTATTTGTCATCAGCCTGATAAGTGAATAAACCAATGAGTGCTTCACTCACGAAAATAACACCATACTGAATAACAACAACAAACATAAATCCAATACCTGCTTGAGCAGAAGGCGTTATGCCAAATAATAATACTGCGCATAATAGTGAAACAATAACGCCAGCTATCGCCCTACACCCTATTAAAAAAGGGCTACTATAAGCGGCTCGATTTGCAAGCAAAAATACCAGCAGGTAAGGGAGCAAAATAAAAATAGCTTCCCAAAAACCAAACCCCCAATATTTATAAGTAACCGCTATTAAACTAATTAACGATAAGGCTTTACTATATTTATAAAGATTCAATTTAATCATTTGCATTCCTTTGCTCATCCGCTCTCAGTAGAGAGTAATATTATCATTGGCAAAATGCCAAATTAGTAGCACAGCTATTTACGTTATTGCCTGCCCTATTTAATTTATTATCGTTAAGTTTAACTAGTTTACTTTAGGTTTTTTCAAGAATACTTTTAAGTTCAGCCCTTAAACGTATTAGAGAGTCTAAGTGATTGTTTGAGGATTTTACCCCTCCATATTCAGCTTGTCTAGATTGAGAAAATTTAACAATATTTAAGGCCATGTCTATTTTCTCAACTAAAGCAGCACCCTCTTCAGGTATCGGTTTTATCCACTGTAATGAAGTTGATAGATCTTCAGTCCCTTTTTTAGATAATAATTTTATTAATTCACACGCGTTCATATAATACCTTTACTGATTATGCCCATTTATAGGCAATAAATATCTAGCTAAAATATTGAGGAGATTATAATAACTATTTTTTGTTTAACTAAGCCTATAAGTCCCAAACCAACAAAAGTTAATAAAAGACCTATTGCTGTGATCAGATACACACATTTTCCCTTGGCAACCAACAGTCAATTCGCTGTTAAGTATACCTTTTAGCTAAAGATTAACGTTAAAGCAATAATGAGCATAGTAAGCCCAACAATAAATTCTAGCACTTGCCATGACTTTGGTTGTTGAAATAGCGGGGCTAAAAATCTTGCTCCATAACCCAAACTAAAAAAGAAAGTGAATGAAGCTGAAATTGCCCCTAAGGTAAATTCAATTTGCTTTCCCTCATATTGTGTTGAAATGCTCCCTAAAAGCACCATAGTATCGAGGTAAACATGAGGATTTAACCATGTAAAAGCAAGACAGATGGCAATCGTTTTTAAGACTGAATGCTGTACTTTAGCTTCTGGTGTTAAGACATGACGTTGACTGAATGCTGACTTAAAACTCAGTGCAGAATAAACAAGAAGAAACAAAGCACCGCCATAACGGGCATACGTTTCAATAAAAGGATACTCATTTACAATAGCGCCAAACCCTGCAACACCCAATGAAATTAAAATAGCGTCAGAAATAGCACAAATAGTACAAATTAATAAAACATGTTGTTTTTTAATTCCCTGCTTCAAAACAAAAGCATTCTGAGAACCTATTGCAAGGATAAGAGAGAGGCTAAGAAAAAATCCTGCGAAAAAAGTTGTCATATAAATTATCTTTTCTAGTTGAATAAAAATCAAACACTACGATTAACCCTTTATACTGGGGGCAATAAAATAGCTTTTGTTAGCAGCTAAGTAAACTTTAAAGTTTACGAATGCCGCTGTGCGGCTATTAGGCACATAGCGTGTTGAGATACTTGCTTTAACCCGAAGGCTTTGTTCTTGTATAGATTAAATATTTTTTTCAGATAGCACTCATTGTAAAATCATTTTCATGATGTGAGTTTATTTTCATGTAAAACTTGCTGAATATACGGCCACTTTTTCTTAGTGTATTCATCCCTATCGTCTTTATAAGTAATGGCTAATTCTTGTTTTAAATTTGCGTATCCGTTAGCGATAACTGAGTTTGAACGTAATAAATTTCTGAACCTTAAACGTTCATTCCAGAGTGGGCTTTCAAACGGCACCAAATGTAAGTGATGTGTGCGAAATTCATCTGAAGGTTTGCAAAACCAATGCATAACTTCAGGCTTATAAGGCCAATATTTATAACCGTTTTGGACAAACGCTATAATAGCAGGTTGAGCGAGTTCCAAAGACTTAACGCCAAACATTATATCTATTATCGGTTTCGCAATCATGCCCGGAACAGCAGTACTACCTACATGTTCAACAGAACCATAAAGCCAATCACCTGCAACAGCTATTAGGCGTTTTTTTTCTGCTGCAAATTTATCATCCCAAGATGGATTATACGCTTCTAGAACGATTGCGGCTTGACTGATATTTTGTAGTTCCTTTGTCATTAAACCTCACCAAGTGCGAAATCACAGTCGATTATTATATTAAGTGCAGTGAAAAAATTGGGGTTAAATTTTATCAATTATGCGATTGGTTATCTTCCATTACAAACCATTTTCTACCATGGTTTTAATTTTAATAGCCTTAACGAAATGATCTAATCTGTGAGTCTGTATCCACCATGTTGCAACTTCCATAAGTAGTTCAGGTGTTTCATTTTTATTAGCAAAAAAGGCATAAAATGATAGTCCAACGTTGTCACCATTACTCGCTATTTTTTTATTACAAACGTCGATAATTTTTAATCGTAACTCTGCTTTCATTGTTTACTCATCGCCTTTAAATTTACCATTAACCCACAGACCTATAAGGTATATTAACGGCTTTATCTTTTATAAACATCAAACTATGCAAATACCTGATGAGTCAGTTAACGTTTCTATTTTAGATTCAATTAACAGAAACTATGTAAAGCACTTAACATTAATTTGAGTGATTTTAGTGACTTGACCACGGCATTGTTAAGTCTTTATCTCTTGAAGATGGTTATATAAATGCATGACATGTGCTATTTCATACTCCGCTTTCGATAGCTCACCGTAGGCAAAATGCGGCGCAAGAATCCCCTGATAACGGCTAAAGTTGAGCAGAGATTGTTTTAAACGAATGAGTGCGTGTGTTGAGTCTAGATGTTTAATAATAATTGGAGCACTTGGAATAGGCTCTCCTAAGTCATGTGTCATCTTACCCTTAGATGCAAAAATCGAGAATGCGAGTTGACCAACCGTACTCTTAAATAAATTCGATTTATGTTCTGGAAATTCAGACATTGAAAACTCTACACTTTGTGCGCAATGGGTAAATATTTGATATGGGTTCCATTCGCCTTGGTGGATAAGACTTTCATCAGATAAATCATCTAGCTTTTTTAAAGCCATCTCTACGGTAAGGCTATTTTTATTGCCCTCTTTAATCAGGGTAAATGCGCCTGCACCTACTCCTAAAATAACTCCGCCACCTACCAGTGAAGCTTTAACAAACTGTCTACGTTTCATTTCAAATCCTTAAAAACTATTCTCCCAATAGGAGGCTAAGTTTAGTGAACTAAAGGTTATTGACCGTCCTAGACAAAAAAGCACAGCTAAAATTTGCCCGACTTGAATGACTTATGTTGGCACTGTTATAAGAGTTGTTATTTAAATCGACCTTAAAGTAAAAACATTAAGTATCGTTCGACTTTCTCTCTTGTTCCATTTTAGCCATTCTAATATTTAATTCTATAAGAGACTTTTGAATATCCATTAACACAGGATTAGATTTAGAATGGTTCCTTATTTCTTCTTCACGAAAGCCGAGTCTGGAATCAAGGTAACCAATAATCAACGACAACAAAACGAAAGTGAACAATATAATAGGCACTGCAATCATTGGACTTGTAAAGACAAATTCAGTGACAAAATTATCACCTAGTGATTTAATAAAAACGAAAATTATCAGGAGGAATTGTACATATCCAATATACATTTTCGACCTATCTATGTAGACCTTCCATCGAATCAAAGTTTTTTTGTTAAGTCGTGAAATCAAGTAAACTCCTAGGGGTATGACGCCACATTAAGCGTCAGAATATCAGGTAAAGTATTAGGACGAAGCAAACGATATTTCTTTGCAAGGATATGTGAATACCCCTTACTGAGAAATTATTGATACCGCATCACCCTGGCATTTTGGGCTGCCCAGCAATTATTAATAAGATCTACAGGTGAAGTCCAGCAAACATAATCCCATTTTACTGCGCTAAAGTTACCACAAAAAAGAACTCAAACAAGCAGGAAATCATTTAATTAGCACCGTGAGTAAATATAACCTCCGCTAAGCGACTAAGCGCAGTTTACTAGCGCTAGCAAAAGGCTACTTTAGCTTTAATTAGCTAGTGTGATTTTCTTGTGAGATAAAGTTTTTTTCCATAATGTCTATAATAACAGCCTCTGACAGTTCATTTAGTGCGTATTCAGCCGACGAATAAATATCACCTTCTTTGCTACCCAATGCTATTTCTATAGTATCAGGCTTCTCATCATGGATGAGTACAACGATCTTCCTGTTCTGGGCTATGCAATCAATGGTAATCGCATCAGCTTTCATGCCTTGGTTACGTAGGTTTTTATCCATTATGCCCATCAATGTATCAACATTATCAAATTGGTTGTAGAACGAGTCATTCGCCTTAGCGACAATCTCTGATACCTTTTTTAGTGTACTTTTCATTTTATTAACCTCAACAAAGATAAATACCCTACCCAAGGATAAGTAATTATTAGCTATATTTATAAGAAATGGCGCGAATCAAGTGTGAACGATCATTGTAAACGTGTTGAATACCGATTAAACCTCTAATTTAATAAGATATTTATGCCTATTAAAATCAAAGTGACACCACCCAAGAATTCAGCCTTACTTTCTAACCAAGTACCCGTTTTAGCGCCAATTAACACGCCCAACCAACTGAAGAAAAAAGTCATGCTACCAATAATAAAGCAAGCGACGAATGGATTTACAGCTAAAATGGTAAAAGTAAAGCCAGCTGCCATGGCATCAATACTGGTAGCGATGGCAAGTATTAGCATAACGCGATGAGTTACTTTTACAATATCATCTTCTATGCCTTCAGAAAAAGATTCATAAATCATTTTAACACCTATGAGCAAAAGCAATAAAAAGGCTAGCCATGTAGCATAAGACTCCATCCAACCTAGTATTCCTCGTCCTCCAAGATAACCCAATAAAGGCATCACCCCTTGAAATAGCCCAAAATATACTGCTGACATTAATGCCAAAGGTGTAACCTTGCTATTGTGTTTTGCCCCTAAGCCAATTGATACTGCAAAAGCGTCCATACTCAATGCCACAGCTAAAATTAATACTTCATTCATTAAGCAATTCGACCGTTAAATAAAAAAACATAAAAAAACCAACACCAAATTAAAAGTAAATTACAGATAAAGGAATGTTGACTAGAATAAAAGATACACTGTTTTGTTGGTTGTTATAGAGTTCAAGGTCCGAGCCTTAAAACGATAGTTGTAAAAAAGCCACCTAATCGACTAATTAGACCAATAAAACCTGCTAGGTATCTTACTAAGCACTCATTTCACCATCTAGCGTAGAGAGAATAAATGCTAAGGTTATTATAGATCTGATGGCTGCCCTAAGTCACATTTTTTACACTTTAATAGGTGGCCTAACAACGAATCGCGTCCCTTTTCTGTTATTACCCAAGGGCGACTTATAAAAGGAGGGTTATGTCTGACATGCTGAAAGTGACCACATTTTAATTCAGCGACCCAATCATCTTCTTCATCTTTATGATAACCGACAATAGATTGATTCATTAATACCTATCACAATTTGTTTAGAGGTGAAAAATAATCGTTAAATAACAGAGTAAAAAACAACGACCAAGGACTCATCCAAGTTTTAAATATAATATCAAATAAATTTTATTTGCTTAGTATATCTAAAGCTAAAATTCCCCACATAAATAATACCGCTAAAAAATTTATATTAAATACACTGCCTCTCAGGCGAATGTTTGTTGAAACTATCTGAACAATACTATGCACCACACGTCCGATAACAAACATCCAAGCAGCCCATAAATATGCGCTTTGATATAAATCGGGCCGCGCAATTAAAATGATACAGATAACATAAAATAATACCGGCCATTCAAATTGATTTGAGAGATTAGCGCTAGTGCTTTTCTCTAAGTTAAAAAAGGAATGACAATCATCTGGATTTTCAACAGTACCCCAAATATTTGGAGCACGTATTATTGTTAGTAATACATACAGAATGACTACCCATAAAACATAAGATAATAATGGTGCAAATAAAGCGTATTCATTGATAACTTTCATATTATAAAATTCACCTAGCGCCTTCTAAAAGACTAATAATGCTTAGCTAAAATATCGAGGAATAAAAAAGCCAATGGTTTGTTATATATAAAAAATAAAATTTTACGTTATTTGTTTGCGGCTACCGGCTTAGAAAAGAAAACAAAAGGGATCGCTAATGGACCAACAAGCAGTGCTGCTAGCACCCATAATGTTTTATTAGCATTACGGTATTTAGCTACATAAAAACACAAAACCATACTGATTAAACTTATAATAAATAAGATCACCATTATTATTCACTCCAATCTATAAATAAAGACACTAAAATTAAACAGACGGTTATAGAGACAAATAATGTTCCATTAAAAAGCAAGTTATTGATGGTAAAATAGTCGATGAAGGAGTAAATAGCTAACGGTTATTTTTATACTTGGTATTTTATTATATTTTAATTGTTTAGATAAGCTACTAACACAATGGATAGCACATAAAAGGATATTCCTAACAGACAGATTAAATTGATTTTTTTAGACTTTATCTTCTTAAAAGAAGCAAAATCATGAAATTCTATTTTAAACTGACCCAAGGTCAGTATTTTTAGAATCAAGCCGCCAGTCGTATAAAAAATAAATCCAAATATAGTCTCAATTAATAACCAAACAAATATATCTATAACGAAACTCATACGACTTACTCCTAAAAAAAAATTTCCATTAGTTACTGATTTTTAATGGAATGTTTGGCAAAAAACAAAAACGTTTATCTGTCAATAATGTAGCTTACTTATTGATGACATATTCTTTAACATCAAATGATTCAACTAACGAAAACATCTTACTATTTAAGCCAAAGTCACGAAAATTATCTAATGCTATTTGGTCTTGCCATTTTTCAAATATGTTAACTTGGTTAGATTCAATGGGAACATGCTCTTTTTAGCATAACTTGTTAGGCCGTCACCTGACAAAAATATACTTTTGTTCGAAATTAATAAGCGTTTAAACATGTCTAGTAATTATCAAAACACACCAAGAGTAACAAATGAATACCAAAAATTTCACCAATATATTTTTAATTGGCATTTTTTCTAGTATTGCCTTTATTGTAATCCAACCTTTATTTGGAATGCTTACGTTAACTTCAAGACACGCATCAGCATATATAAACGTAGGTAATTATAATGAAACTACCGCCATTGTATTATCATGGCTTGTACACAGTAGCGTATCCGTGTTCTATACGTTTATTGCTAGCATTATTTATAACTTTAACGCTTCATATTTAGTAAGTGTTGCGCAAGTAATAATTTTAGGATGGTTAACAACACTTTCAGCAACCCCTGCCAATGAATGGGTTGTAAAGCTGATAACTACAGGACAATTTACATCAATTACGTCTTTATCTGAGTTGAACACTGAAATTGGCCCTAAATTGTGGCTTCATATTTTATTTTTTGCATTCGTATTAACCGGACTGGGACTTACTAGATTAATCAGTTCACCCAAAATATCCGTTTAAACAATTTATAAGCTCACTGCATATGAAGCTTGAATTAATTTTTCAGCTTCTTTAATAGTCAAATTTGATGATTTACAAATGACATAACCATTAACTTGAGAGATGATATATTTAGGGGGAAGGTCTCTGGGAATATGTTCAAACTCTCTTTCTACAAGCTCAATTGCGGTAAAACCAGCGGTACCACATAACTGCGTAGCTCTACGATTAAAGATTTTATGAGCAGCCTTATGGTCACTCCATGGGGCAAAATTTGTTTTTGCTACAATAGAATAAAGCCCTTTCTGAAGCTTATTGTCAGAAAATCCACCACCTAAGGCATTTGGCCCATTATTCAAATTATGATTGGACACAGTACAACCACTTAACAAAAAGACTAATACAACACACTTTGAAATTTCCAATATCATTCCTTTAATATATAACGCCCTATAACAAGCAAAAATTAATTAGCTAAAATGCTCAGCGACCTCAGAAAAGCGAGCTATGTTGCATTTATACCAATGCTAGAATAATTAATAACCCAACCTTCACTCAAAAAAACATTACAATTAAACTGCTTTTAAGGGTAACTTAAATAAGGTGTACAAATTATTTTTTAGATCCACAGGCAATAAAGGCGATATAATATTAAGTATGGAACCGCTTAAGTGATCCGATAAAATAGAGTCGAAGATTATTTTTAGTCTTAAAAATTTGAGCACGTTTAGCGTTTTTATACTGCCATGTTTTATCATTACTTTGCGTGAAAGCGCTTTCCATAGTTATTAAGTCACCTGAGTGAGCTAAAAAATAGTTAATCCCCCATTTGAAAGACTTATTATATGCCCCTCTAAATCACACCACCGGCTTTCAAAATAATTGCCGTTACTGCCAACAAAAACGCCCCTGAATAAACCATTTTCCCAGAATATGCGGCTTTGTCCCAATTCATAGCACAATAAACTAATGAAAGAGGAAAGCACAAAAATACAGACCAACCAAATAAGTGCTGTTTATTTCCCAGAGCTACAATAGCAGCAAAAATCGAACCTATAACCAATAGCATTAACCCTATGGACCCAGTTAATAACGCCACTACTATAATGTTTTGAACCATACTTAACTCACACCTGTATTTACGATAAAAATGGAGAAATAATACCACGTTAAGAGCTAAATCTGTTAGGTACAAACAACAGCCAACTGTTATTTAGTGGTGCATTAATGCCTTGTAATGTAACTATGCTAGATTGGTAAAAAATAACTAATAGCTAATAACTAATAGCTAATAGCTAATAGCTAACTCTATTG
>NZ_JACGVV010000023.1:0-74814 GCF_014077405.1 Colwellia sp. BRX10-9
AATCGGCTAAGCAATTCGTTTTACCCGGTAGGCGAGAACGGCAATATCCGAGAATGTTGAAATGTTCAAAGAATAGGTACCCTGTTAAAAGTAAAAATGCCGTTCACCTTAAGTGAACGGCATTAGGCAGATGCCGGTTTTTTATTTTTAACTACATGCGTTATTCTTATTAAGTTATTTGTAATATTCAATAAGATAATAACGAATATTTATTAAAGTGAGCTTAAACGCAATTTATTGAAAAACCTCATCTATTGCAATCACTTCAACATTTTTAGACGGCAGTGTTAGCTTGTAACTTTCAATGATTTTATCTGTCGCTAAAAGCTCTGCTGGCTTATCACTGTTATATGTTAACGGTGATACTTGTTCAGACAACAAACGTTGCTTCATGTCTTTACCATCGTCTGAAATGAAAACATAATGAATATCATCTGTTTGTAAGTTTTCTTTGATAACACGATTAACATCATCTAATGATAGTTTTGCAAATTGATCGCGAACGTACTTAACAAACTCTTCTGTTTGATAAAACTCACTATCAAGTGCATAACCTAACTGTTGATCTTGGCTGGCCACTAATTGCGGTGCATAGTTCGTTAAGTAATTACGTGTTGCTTGAAAGTCTTTTTCGCTCATGCCCTTTTCAATCAAGTTGTCCAATTCATACAAAGCGGCACGCGTTGCGAAATGAGCATCATTATTTGAACGTAAAGGACGTAACCACACTTGAAAAATTTGACTAGAACGACCTAAATTTGCATCAGGTTTAGTTTGGTACATCCCTCGTGGAAAATATTCAATATAAGAATAATCTCCATAGTTCATACCACGCGCTTGACGAATTT
Organism: Colwellia sp. BRX10-9; assembly: GCF_014077405.1. Lineage (NCBI taxonomy): Bacteria > Pseudomonadati > Pseudomonadota > Gammaproteobacteria > Alteromonadales > Colwelliaceae > Colwellia > Colwellia sp. BRX10-9. The sequence goes on from NZ_JACGVV010000023.1 coordinate 849, forward strand.
GTTGATACAAGTAGCTGTTAGAACTACGATGTTCACCAAAGTATGAACGCACTAACCAAAGTGCCGCCCAGTCTTTATCACTGCGTATAGTATCAATGGGAAAACCAAAAGATACCGCTGTAGATTGCGCACTTTTTTCTATAATTGTCGCATGATGACCTTTTAAAACGGGTGCTTTAGCAATTGTTAAGCGCTTTTCATCACCGACGGGTAAAGTCGCTAAATCTGTCATTAATTGTGCTTTTAAAGCACTAGGCATAGCGCCAGTTATACCTAAGTTTAATTTTGCTTGGGTAAGTTGGGTGTTGTAGAATGCTTTAACATCTTCAAGAGTAATTGCGGCTAAGTCAGACAAATCACCACTATTGTAGTTTTCGTAAACATGCCCTTGATAAAGTTCGCTATAAAGCACCTCTTTACCTAATTCTTCATCATTAGAAGATTTAAGACCTGATTTAATACCGTCAACAAGCTCTTTTTTCAGACGCTTAAAATCGTCTTCACGCCATCCTGGATTCAATAATTGATCGCTAATAAGTTCGTACCACTGAGTAGTATTATCTTTATGCACCCGGCCAGTAAATGACATCATTTCTTTATCAAGCTGCGACGAAAAACGTCCAGCTAAAGGGTATAAACCTTTCTTAATATCTTGATAGCTTTTTGTTGCCGAGCCGCCTTGAGTTAACATACGAGCGGTTAAAGCCGCTACCCCTTTTTTACCGGCTGGATCTGCTGCAGCACCGGTATAAAATAAGAAGTTAACATCAATCAACGGTGAGTCATTGGTCTTATCTAATACCGCAAACTGTGGAGTACTCGGCTGCGAATTTTTCATGACTATTTTTGCAACGGCGCCATTTAAGTCAACTTCTTGTTCGAAGTCGGCAATCTCATCTAATGCTGATAAAGTCACTGTTGTGCGGTTTTCATCAATAAAGTATTCATTAGCAATACGTTGAATATCTTCAGCTGTAATATTGTCAAAGCTATTATAGAGGTGATTAATCGTTTCGGGATCGCGGTCAAAATGCATATAACTCGCCAATGTTGAAGCGATAGACTCTGATGAATCTAAACTATTAACAAAACTATATTTTAAGTTAGACTTTAAGTTATCAAGTTTTTCTGAAGAAACGAGCTCAGTTCTTACTTGTGCGTAAGTACGGTTTACTGCATCACGAACCGTTGCTAGGTCTTTTTCATCATTCACTTTGATAAATACGTGACGTAAGCCAGCATCTTTTGTTTCAGGGTTGTAGTTAAACATTTGGCTAGCCAACTGCTTATCAACAACGAGTTCTTGATACAATGCTGAGTTATTGGAAAAATACAATTCAGAAATTAAATCTAAAGCCGCGCGATCTTTTTTCTTGGGTTGCCAATCAGCACCTTTATAAGAAACGAGTAACCAGTGACCCGGTAAGCCATCGAATTTTTCATGAACATATTTCGCAGCTTCCTGTTTTGGCTCAGGTGCTATAGTGCTAACAAAATCACCTTTTTGCCAATTTCCCCAATGCTTCTCGACCATGGCCATTGTTGCTTCTGGTTCAACATCACCGACAATTACTAAAGAAACGTATTCTGGCTTATAGAATTGTTTAAAGAACTGTTCACCATATGCAACTTGATCAGGCATTGCTTCTACATCTTCAAAGAAGCCCATAGTGGTATGCTTATAAGTATGAGTATCGAATGCTTCTTTTCGCACCGCCGCTAACAACTTTCGAGTTGGACTAGCATTATTTTTTAAATACTCACCTTTTACCGTTAAGGCTTCTGTTTTAAATTGTGCTTCGGTGTACTTTAGGTTTTTAAAGTGATCCGCTTGAATCTCTAATACTTTATCTAAATGATCTTTAGAAAAATCTAAATGATAGTTAGTATAATCGTTGGTGGTGTAAGCACCGTTATCAACACCGGCATTTTTAAATAAATCGGCATAAACAGCTTGTGGAAATTTTTCTGAACCTTTAAACATCATATGTTCAAAGAAGTGGGCAAAACCTGTTTTACCTACTTCATTTTCATCACGAGAACCTACAGAAACGGGGATTTGTACTGAAACAAGATCTGGATAGTCTGTTTTTACCACTAAGACACGTAAACCATTAGCCAACTCTTTGAACAAGTATTTTTGGCTAAAGACTTTGTTTGCACTCTCTTGGCTTGATTGCTGTGACATACTATTGCCAGAGTCGTTGCTGGTTGCCATACAGGCGGATAACGTTAAACTTGCAGCTATGACAGCCGCTAAATATTTCTTTTTCATCATAGTTCCCTTTATTTTTATTGCTGTATTTTATGTAACTCTGAGAAATTTTTCATTAAATTTTTGAGGATAAGCCACGACATCATGTAACAAAATAAGTACGGGTCATAAATAAAGAAATAAAATGGGAAGGCAATTATTTTATAACCAATTAACGTTTCTAAAATATCTTCTCAAGTCGGCTCAAATAACAAACCCAATAATATTATCGGGTTTGTCTTCATAAATAGGTATGGAGTAAAACATTTTTTCTTGTGCTTATGAAAAAACTCTCTGATTCGACGTTCACGCATACTATAGATATATGAGCGATAGTGTCATTAGTAGATATTAGCTCTCACCTCCATGACGAGAATGTAAATACAGATTAATCGTTAATAAAGATAAAAGAACCAACCAAATATGGGAATAGCTATAGGTAAAACAATCAAGATGCCCACACTTCGATAGACTTTAGCTTTAAAAAACACACGACTCACCGATGGCATATCTTTCCTTGAAATAGTTAAGCCAAAAAATGGCTTTAACAATGGTAGCCGACGAATAGCTTCATAACTAATAACACATATAGATAATGTTCCTACCAAAACCAGCACTGCTTCTACAGCTCCGCCAAGCTCGAATGGGCTGAGTAATGAACCAATACAGATAATCAACGTTTGATGTAAAATATATACGGGATATACCGCAGGATTAAGGTATTGAATCACCTTGTTTTCTTTATTTAGGTAAGTATAGGCATAGCCAAATATACTCACTAACCACAACCACTTATTCGCTGCTGACGCTAAACTAAAAATAATTTCCATTTGACTATTTATAGCAACACTTTCATCCAAATAAATAGTTTGATAGCGATAAATAAGAAGCATATAACTAATAGCAGCAAGCCCTAATGCTAGCTTTCTTACTTTCTGCATTGCTAACCACCAGCCTTTCTGATTTGCAATTAAGAAACCCGTAATAAAGAAGGTAAAGCCTGTGGCCTGGCGTAATCTATCACCTTCGAGTTGTTTAAAAACAAAATAGTCAAGTGCAAACAGTATAAGCAAAGGGATAATTAACACACTGTACTGGCCAACTGCATCGCTATACTTTTTAACCGCTTTTGATATTACAGGTAAATACAGTAAGGGTTGAAGAACTATCAGCACCAAAGTAAAAGCCCATAACTCTCTTAAATACCATAAATGATTAACATCGATATGTGGCAATATTCCCGATTTATATTTATCAAAAATGGGGTTGTCTAAATCGAAAAAGATTTGCCAAAATTGCCAGAAAGTTAATTCCATATCGCTATTAAATTTCATTTCAAAATACAGTTGTGGCGGTACTATAAATAGAATACCAAAGGTTAAAGGTAGTAATAAACGTATGGTTCTACTTGTTAAGAAATTACCTATGGATAGTTTTTGCAGGAGAAAATAAGATGCAATACCTGAAATCATCCATATTAATGCCATACGCCATGGTTGAACCACTAGCATAAGGTTTGCCAAAAAATTGCTTTGGTAATTACTTTTGATATGCCACTCCCACCCAGCAACATAAAGCATGCATGTGTGATATAAAATTAATAGTCCAAACGCAAAAACTCTAAGGTGATCTATATCGAATCGTCGGTTATTATTGCTCTCTAAATTTATGTTCATAAGTCAGCCTTTGCGATTTTAAGAAGACTATTTAATCAATTCACAGTAAATTCATCAACACCTAAGTGATTGAATCTACTGTTTTTGTGATAAGAGGCAAGCTGATGTGATAAGATTTTATGCATCACTTTTAAGGAATTTTTAATTTGCTACACCCGTTATATGAAAAGTATCAAAAACACCTTGAAGTATCATATTGGTTACTTATTGGTACGATTACAGCACTGGTCAATAGCTTCTCAGTGCTTGACGATTATAAGCGCCGAGGGTTGTCTATTGAGCGATGGCAGCCATTTGTTTGGGAGTTTTCTAGCCAAATTTCAATATTTATTTTGATTCCTATACTGTTTTATATAGACAAAAAACATCCAATTAATATTAGTAAAATTAAACAAAGTCTTTTATTACACCTTCCGCTTTCTATAGCCTTCTCTGTATTACATGTTTATCTAATGATAGCTTTACGACACTTTTATTATTATTTCAGTCAAAGCACTTATGATTTTGGAGACTGGTCAGTAGAACTGATTTATGAATATCGCAAGGATTTAGGCAGCTATATTTCAATCTTAGCTACATTTTATATCTATAGATTCATTATCAGCCGACTACATAATGAAGCAAGAGAAATAGAGGTTGGTGAAGGTCCACAAGGCTCAATTTATGTAGAAAGATTAATTGTAAAAAAAATAGGTAAAGAATTTATTATTAGGGTGAGCGATATTGCTTGGGTCGAAGCATCAGGCAACTATATGAATTTGCATATTGGTGAGAGTTGTTATCCAATTAGAACGACAATGGCTGATTTGGAAAAAAGGTTAGATCCACATCAATTTGTAAGAATTCATCGTTCTACAATGGTAAATTTGGACTTAGTTAAAGAAATTATCGCGTTAGAAACAGGTGATTTTTTATTAACACTAAATAATGGGCGTCAACTGAAGTTATCACGGCGTTATCGTGATGAGGTAAATACTCGGCTCGCTGGGTAGTGGGATTAACTATGCCACCCATGGTTAACTAATGCGATTAACTGCGATTAACTATGCCGATTAACTATGCCACCCATAATAATGGCCAAGTTCTTTGCACACTTAAATAGGTATTATGTTTATTTTGTGGAGTAAAACTAATCGGAGTTAATCAATTTATCTATTTCAATCATATTGTCTAATATGAGGTCAACGACCTAAAGGCTCACGCTGTGCGTAAAATAACTTAATGCGTTATTTTTTCTGGTACCTACTTGTATCTAGATTAACTCCTTTGGTCACTTTGTAAGAACTTTGAAATGGTTCGATATAATAGATTCATATCTACAGGCTTAGGGATACAGTCATTCATTCCGTTTGCTAGGTAGTGTTCTACATCACCTTTCATTACGTTTGCGGTGAATGCAATTATGGGCTTATTAAATTGCTTATTCCTGAGTTCATTACTTGCTGTAACGCCATCCATTTCTGGCATTTGAATATCCATCAACACGATATCAGGGGAAAAATTAAAGGCTAAGTCTACGGCTTCTCTACCATTATTTACACAGTGTAATAATGCATGAGTCGGCTTTAACATGGCACAAATTATTTTTTGATTAATTCTATTATCTTCTGCAATTAATATTCTTTTATTTGACCAGTCTGGTGCTAAGTCGTTACTGATAATTTTTGGATTTTTAGCTGCCACTAAAGGTGAGATAATAGATCTAGATTTAATTGTAAAAATGAATGTTGACCCTTCCCCTTTTTTACTGGTGACCGTTAAGTTACCTCCCATTAATGTTGCTAAGCGTTTTGCAATTGATAGACCTAACCCAGTTCCACCAAACTTCCTAGTTATCGATGCGTCTGCTTGGCTAAAGTTTTGGAAAAGATTGTTGATTTCTTCTGTGCTCATACCTATACCTGTATCAACCACTTCTGAAGTTAGGTATGACACTCCATTGATGCTCTTTTGAGTAATATAAACATTAATGGCGCCAGTATCAGTAAACTTAGTTGCATTGGTTACAAGATTAAGTAATACCTGATAAAAACGAGTAGGGTCACCTGTCCACAACGTATTTTTACTGGTTTTATTGATGAAATTGAGCGATATACCTTTCATATCTATATCTAACTCTACGTTTGAGTAGATTGAATCTAGAATAGGCTGTAGTTCAAATTCGATATTTTCAATATCTAATTTATTTGCTTCGATTTTTGAAAAATCTAAAATATCATTCAAAATTCTTAATAAATTTTTGGCTGAAAAAATGGCGGTGTCGATCAGGGTGTTTTGTTTTTCGTTGGGATGTTCTAAACGCAATAACTGCATCACCCCCAAAACACCATTCATAGGGGTTCTTATTTCATGAGACATATTAGCTAGAAACTGCGATTTTATTTCACTAGCTTCTTCTGCTTTAATTTTTTCAGCTTCGTAAGCCTTTGTTCTTAATTTAACTTGTTTATCTAACTCAGTTAATGATTGTTGATACTGAGAAGACATGAATGTCAGCACAATATATAAATTTGTCGCGACAAAAATAGTGGTACCCAACATGAGTAACCATGCATTAACAGAAGTGTGATACTCATCAGCATTGACTATATAAGTAAGATGGCCGGTAATATAAGCAATACCAATAGACGTAATAATGATAAATCCAACGGCAATACTAATTAATGCCGAAATACGATCAAAAAGTAGACTGCATAAAGCAGTGTACATAATCATCAGTAATATCCCCGCACCAAATAAGCCAAATTGAATCATGCCGCCAATTGCTAATAATAGAAAACAACTAGTAATGAAATAAGCTTTAAATTTGTAGAAGACTTGCTTACGAAAAAAAAATATAGCTGCTGAAATAAAGTACATACTAATTTGAATGCCCATTATGGGCTGGAAACCAATATTAGAAATTCTAAGAAGAGAGCTAATTAAGGCCGGAGTAGAAAATATTATAAACACTAATAGTAATCGATTAGCCAGATGACTATTAATTTCCATACTCGGTGTGTTTAACATTAATTGACGGCCTTAATAAAGAATCTTTTATATATGTGAACAATATTAACTTAATTGTATTTGTGTATAGCCATTTAAGCAAAATTTGAAGTAATGTTTAAATTACTATGCCCCCATAATAACAATAAATAATGATGATAAGCCATTTCTTGTCTTTTTAGCTTATAACAATACCTATTGATAAGGTAAAGCGAGTTTCTATAGTCCTTTATCGCAACTACTTTCTTAAAACATCAAATGATAGCCGAGTTAAACCCACCACTCTAAAATAGTAGTAAGGTTACGTCTTATTCATAAAGAGCGTTATGCGCTATTCAAGCAAGCCTGAGCATTCGCTATACCATGTGTTCGCTGCAAACCAACATGTTCACTAAATTCACATAAATGCTCAGCAGTACCGACAGCACCTGTCAAGATAGTTTCAAAATCCGTCGTAAGTTTTAGCCAACTTTTATCATTGATGTGTAACCTCGCGAGGATATTTACCGTGGTCGTGTCAATGGCGCCACGTTTATCACGCAGGAGGCGTCCTGTTTCATCAACCAGTGTTAAGTAATCTTGTAAGCTAAAATAAATACCAGCGCCAGTTGATTTTTGATGGGTTTCATTGTCCGTAAAGGGTAATAAGCAGGTCGGTTGCTCACCGGTTATAGCCGCTTTAATGCGTCGTTGAATACTGGTGAAGTCAGACTGCTCTGGGGTAACCGCAATACCTGCTCGTATAGGGTTTAAATCAACATATGCCATACACGACAGTAACGCCCCTTCATCAAGCAGTGCTTGTGATTTAAAGCGCCCTTCCCAAAAATGTCCGGTACATTGGTCTTCTCGGTTAGCTTGTCGGGCTATCGGCTCGTTCAATGAGCGCATAAACCAACTGATATCAATTAAACGCTGCTTATAAATCTCAGCCGTACTTTCAACCGTCGCTAATTGAAACTTATCAAGCGGTTGTTTGTTCAAATATTTTTGAGTTAATAAGGTCCCTTTGAATAATTGATGCCAACGTTGCAATACCTCATCGGTTGACCAGCGCTCTATTGGCTCACTATCGACATGCAAGACAATATGTAAATGATTATGCATGACAGCATAAGCACAGATATCTATCGAAAATACCTCAGATAATGTAAATAATCGCTTTTCAATCCATCTGCGTCGATGCTCAAAACTGACACCCGTCTCCTTATCTACGCCACACAAAAAAGCCTTGCGTACCGTTCGACTGCAAATGTGATAATAAGGTGTATCCAATAAACTAATTTGTTGTGAACGAGGCTTAGGCATAACAATCACCCGACTGAATAAAGATAACTTAAGTCTAGTTTATTGAACGAAACCTGCATAAGTTATTATGGGTGGCCTATTAGGAAGGAATAAGCGTCTCGAACAAAAACTGCATAAGTTATTATGGGGGGCTATTAAGAGATTTTGTGACTATTTTGTGAGTGAACGCTATTCGAAAAAGCAAACATTTAAATGTTTCGTCTTGCACAACAGCAAGCCAGTCAGAGGAAAAATAGATACTCTAACTGGCATTTACAGCAACCAATAGTAATGCATTTTGGGCTATTTTACTTCAATTAACACTTCGTTGTGGCGAAGCCATGGGATAGTGAAAGGACCATTGTAGGCTGCGTTAATAGGCTCGCTAACTGCGGTATAGCCGTTTTTCGCAATCCAGTTATTAAGGATTTGGGTTTGTGTTTCAACATTACTATCACTGAGTAGCCCGCTGAACTTTATCACCACGACTTTGTAATCCTTTACTTCTGTTATCCATACGTCTGGATTGGTTGGCTTAGGGGTGCTTTGTATCGTAAAGTCGGCAGGCATTACAAATGACATTACTTGTTGTTCTGATCGCTCTTTCATAAACACCGGAGCGGTCATAGTGATTTTGGTCCCCTTAGATAATGCCTCTGATTCATCCATCAGTACAGGTGCTGTCATGGCTATTTCTGTGGCGCCTTCATTCTCACCAGTAATGTATCTGAACAGATTCCTAAAAGCACCGTTCATTCCGTCGGATGACATGTCGGAGGACACTAGCACTATCGATTCATAGTTACGCACTTCAATTTTCTGTGCCTGATCAGATTTCAATAGTGTATAAGGCGCGTTTTCAACTCCACTTTCTCCAAACACGGAGCAACCGGCCAAAATCAGTGGAACAAGAAGTGCGAAAAGTAATTTCATAGAGTTTCCTTGAGGTCTTATAAAACAGTGTTTATCACTGTTTTCATTTTTTTATTAAGACTAAATACGTAAAACTGGGAAATTAGTTCAATTCAACATTAAATTTTATCTTCAATAAAACCTGTTGATTGCAGTTGACTAGTACTGAATTACAAGAAAGCCGATATCGGCTCACTTTTCTAACCGTAATAAATAAAAAGGCGAATCATTGCTGATTCGCCTTTTTAAATTTTTCAAACTTAATTAAACTTTCACAAACTTAATTAACAGATGACAACAAAAAACTAGTCTTGATAACTTTCAATTGGAGGACATGAACAAATTAAGTTACGGTCTCCGTATACATCATCGATGCGATTAACTGTTGGCCAAAATTTATTTTTGGCTGCAGCAGGAACGGGGAATACCGCTTCTTTAATAGAATAACCACGTTCCCAAGTATCAGTAATATCCGCTAACGTATGAGGAGCATTATGTAATGGGTTGTCGTCACTTGACCATTCACCCGATTCAACTTTACGTACTTCGTCGCGAATAGAAACCATGGCTTCAACAAAACGGTCAAGTTCAACTTTTGACTCAGATTCTGTAGGTTCAATCATGAAAGTACCCGCTACTGGGAACGACATCGTAGGTGCATGGAAACCATAATCAATTAAGCGTTTTGCTATATCAACTTCACTAATACCTGATGTGGCTTTAAGTGGACGTAAATCGATAATACATTCATGAGCAACACGACCATTTTTTCCTGCGTATAAAAGTGGGTAATGTTGGCTTAATTTTTTAGCTAAATAATTAGCATTAGTAATAGCATATTTAGTCGCATCTGTTACGCCCTGCTTACCTAGCATTGCACAGTAAAGGTAAGAGATACATAAAATACCCGCACTACCAAATGGTGCTGCTGCAACGGCTCCATTGCCTTTAGTACTTTCATTAACGTTAATTAATGCATGATCAGGCAAAAATGGTGCAAGGTGTGCTTTAACGCCGATAGGTCCCATACCTGGGCCACCGCCACCGTGTGGAATAGCAAACGTTTTATGCAAGTTTAGGTGAGAAACGTCAGCGCCAATATAGCCTGGCGACGTTACGCCTACTTGTGCGTTCATGTTTGCACCGTCAAGATAAACTTGACCGCCATGTTCGTGAACGATGTTACAAATTTCTGCTACTGTTGTTTCATATACACCGTGCGTTGACGGGTATGTGATCATAATACAGGCAAGATTGTCGGCCATTTCGCTTGCTTTAGTACGCAGGTCGTTCATGTCAACGTTACCTTCTTTATCACAAGCAACAACAACAACTTTCATACCAACCATTTGCGCAGACGCAGGGTTTGTACCGTGGGCAGAAGATGGAATTAAACAAATATTACGATGTGCATCGCCACGACTTTCATGATATTTAACAATCGCGATTAAACCCGCATACTCGCCTTGAGCACCAGAGTTAGGTTGCATTGAAATGTTGTCGTAACCCGTTAGTTCAACTAACCAATCGCCTAACTCGTCAATCATTTGCTTATAACCTTGAGCTTGGTCAATGGGTGCAAATGGGTGCATGTTAGCGAATTCAGGCCATGATACTGGGATCATTTGTGCTGTTGCATTTAACTTCATCGTACAAGAACCCAAAGAAATCATTGAATGGTTCAATGCTAAATCTTTGTTTTCTAATCTTTTGATATAACGAAGCATTTCTGTTTCGCTGTGGTATGAATTGAATACCGGGTGAGTCAATATTTCAGATTCACGTACTAATGCTGCAGGAATTGAAGAATGACCGCTACTGACTATTTTGTCGTCAAGGTCGCTAACGTCTAAACCATGGCCTGCGCCTAATAATATATCGAATAAACCAGCAATATCAGTACGAGTCGTTGTTTCATCTAGAGAAATACTAATTTGACCCGCAACATCAGTGCGGAAGTTAACACCTGCAGCTAGTGCGCGTGCAACGATTTCTTCTTTATTATCTAAATTGAACGTTAAGGTGTCAAAGTAGTTAGCATGAATAGCTGTTAAGCCTTTTGTGGCTGTACCTAAGCATAAAATATCTGCGAAACGATGAATACGATTAGCAATGATTTTCAAGCCCTTTGGACCATGATAGACCGCGTAAAACGCCGCCATGTTAGCTAAGAGTACTTGGGCAGTACAAATGTTTGAGTTAGCTTTTTCTCGGCGAATATGTTGTTCGCGAGTTTGCATTGCCATACGCAATGCAGCGTTACCACGGGTATCTTTAGAAACACCAATAATACGACCAGGCAATGAACGTTTGTATTTCTCAGAGGTAGTAAAAAATGCAGCGTGTGGTCCGCCGTAGCCCATTGGAACACCAAAACGTTGGCTTGAACCAATAACGGCATCGGCACCTAATTCACCCGGTGCTTTTAACATCACTAAACTCATGATATCGGCGGCAACCGCAACAATACCTTTGTTTGCGTGAATTTTTTCAATTAACTCACTAATGTCTGTAATTTCACCCGATGCACTTGGGTATTGTAGCAAAGCACCAAAAACATCATGGTCAGCGGCTTCATGAGCAGGAGCAACGATAACGTCAAAATCAAACATTTCTGCACGTTGTTTAACAACGTCGATAGTTTGTGGATAAACATCACTTGAGATAAAGAACAAGTTTGATTTTTTGTTTTTAGAAACACGTTTTGCTAATGCCATGGCTTCAGCAGCCGCAGTTCCTTCATCTAATAATGAAGCAGAAGCTAGTTCAAGACCGGTAAGGTCGATACACATTTGCTGGTAGTTTAATAATGATTCTAAACGACCTTGAGCAATTTCTGGTTGGTAAGGCGTGTAAGCAGTGTACCAGCCTGGATTTTCTAACACGTTACGCAAAATTACGTTCGGTGTTAATGTGCCGTAGTAACCTAAACCAATGTAGGTGTCGTTTACTTTGTTCAAGCTTGCAACCGCTTTTAAATCACTTAAGGCTTGCGCTTCTGTTTTACTTTCTTCAATCGCAGGCAATGCTGATAAACGAATATCACTTGGTACGATTTCATTGATAAGTGCGTCAACCGACTCTGCGCCAATGTCTTTTAACATCGCTTGAGTTTGTTCGGCATTAGGGCCAATGTGACGACGAATAAAGTCTTGAGTTTGCTCTAAATAAGCAAGTGATTTTGATTGAGTAGTCATAAAACAGCTTCTCTTAAGTGGGTAATTAATTTACTGGGTCTTTAGTTACGGCGTAACTAAAATAAAGCCCCAAACAAGCAGTTGGAGGCTTAATAACAGATTTCGTAAACAGCTAGCTTTTTGGTAAGGCGCTAAATTTATCAGTCTTATAAGCTTAATAAGCCTTTAGCTAAAGGCTATTAAGCAAGTGAGATTAGACGAGTATCAAAAGCAACGCAGCATAAAAGCTAAATGTGCCCGAAATTAGTCTTCGTCAATAGAATTCGCGTAACCTTCAGCATCTAATAAAGCATCTAACTCTGCTTCATCAGCTAACTGAACCTTGAATAACCAACCAGCGCCAAAAGCGTCTGAGTTAACTAATTCAGGAGAATCTTCTAAGTCTTCATTTACTTCAATAACTTTACCTGAAACGGGTGCGTAGATGTCTGAAGCTGCTTTTACAGATTCTGCTACTGCAACGTCGTCACCAGTACTGATTTCGTCATCAACATCAGGTAATTCAACAAATACCATGTCACCTAATAAGTCTTGTGCATGTTCAGTGATACCAACTGTAACTACGCCGTTACCTTCTTGACGTACCCATTCGTGTGATGTTGCATATTTTAGTTCTGAAGGAATGTTGCTCATTTTTTATTTTCCTGAGGTTAATTATTGTTTATCGTAAACTCAATTTCAATTGTCGCTATTGGCTAACAATTAAATACTATAGCTTAATTATTCTTCTATATTGGACAAGCGCAAATAGATTTACCCTCGACCAACATTGTCATTCTACTTGCTTTTAAAACAAATTTTTATGATTAAAAATTAATTAAAAAACTTTTTTGCCATTGCGAACAAAGCCAGCTTTGATCACTTTAACGTTAACTAATTTTTTACGCATTTCTACTTCAACAGTGTCGCCTAAGCTTACGCTGCGAGGAACACGAGCCATAGCAATACTATGACCTAATGTTGGCGAGAATGTACCTGAGGTAATAATACCTTCACCAAATGGCGTAATCACTTTTAAGCCAGTGCGTAATACGCCTTTTTCTTCAAAGACTAAACCAACAAGTTTAGGTTGGTCGCCAGCAGCTTTTTGGGCAGTTAATACTTCACGGCCAATAAAGTTACGATCTGTTGGTTCCCAGCTAATGGTCCATGCCATGTTAGCCGCTAATGGCGAAACAGTTTCGTCCATATCTAAACCATAAAGATTCATGCCTGCTTCTAAGCGCAAGGTATCACGAGCGCCTAGACCACAAGGTGCAACACCTGCGTCGAGTAATTTTTGCCATAAATCTGCTGCTTGGTCTTCTGGAACCACTATTTCATAACCATCTTCACCGGTATAACCCGTGGTGGCAATGAATAAATCGCCGGCTTGAACACCAAAGAATGGCTTCATACCTTCAACAGCTTGAGTTTGCTCTGGTGTTAATAGTGAAGCTACTTTAGCTTTAGCTTGAGGACCTTGCACGGCAATCATGCCAAATTCAGGACGTTCGGTAATTGTAATGTCGAAACCAGCCGATTGTTCATTCATCCACGCTAAATCTTTTACGCGCGTTGCTGAATTAACAACCAAACGATAATAAGTTTCAGTGAAGAAATAAATGATCAAATCATCAATAACACCACCTTCGTGATTGAGCATACCGGTATAAAGGGCTTTACCTTCAACGGTTAATTTTGCAACATCGTTGATCACTAAACGGCGTAAATATGCTTTGGCATCAACACCTTTAATATCAACAATGGTCATGTGTGAAACATCAAACATGCCGGCATCAGTTCGAACAGCATTATGCTCTTCTATTTGCGAGCCGTAGTTAATTGGCATTTCCCAGCCGTGAAAATCAACTAGTTTTGCGCCAGCTTCAATATGCTTAGCATGTAATACGGTTTTATTAGTCATCGTATGTATTCCACTTTAATTGTTGAATTCACCATTAAGCCAAGCTTAAAGGTAGTATATTTACAAAATAATTGGCCAGATTATAGCCGCGCAAAGCAACCTATTCAACTAAAAACAAAGAAAACAGTCAACAATGCAAATTTTAAACCAGATAAATATTTTAATCCAAATTTAATTTTTAAAACCACATGTTTTGAAAATTATAATCAGTTTTACTTCGTAAAAAAATAGAATCTTGGGTTTTTATTTTGTGTTTTTTACTGACATTTTTTTTCAGGAAAACTTATTAATTTAAAAGCTAATAATATCAAAAGGAAGGAGGAATATTAGGACGTTTATAAAATTATTTTTCATCGATTAACCATACACTTAAAAGACAATCATTAGATAAGTTTTATAAAACAGAGCAAACGTTATTACAAGCTCTTACAGTCATGTCAAAAGCGTTTGCTTAAATGCTCAAAGCAACGTTAATTTTAAAATAACTTGTCTTTGAGTTTTGCAAGTTTAGGTAAATCACTTTTCAAACCCAATGCTTGTTTAATTAAGACTTGCTTAACGGGCTTTAAGTTATTAATTAAAGACAAACCCAGACCTCTCAACAATTTTATAGCGCCTTGTTGAGGCGTAAACACTTGTTTAATTGACTCCATTGCTGCAACCATTTCGGTTGCTTCGGCTTTACGCCAACGTGAATATTCATTTAACAAACGAGTGGTTAACCAAGCATCATTAGGGGATTTTTGTTGGGTTATTTTGTCATTAATAATTTGCGCCAATGATACCGCGTCAAGTAAACCTAAATTAACGCCCTGGCCTGCTAATGGATGAATGGTATGAGCAGCGTCACCAACCAAAGCAATACGCTCTTGAACGAAGCTTTGGGCGATACGCATAGTTAGCGGATGAGTAAAACGTTTACTCTGCAGTTCAATATTCCCTAATTTTCCATCACTTGCTGCTGTTAACGCTTTTGAAAACTCTGCTGGAGTTAAGCCATTTAAACGAATTGCATCTTCGGGGGATGTAGACCAAACAATCGAGCATAAGTCTTGCGTTCCAAGAGCGTCGTTAAGTGGCAGTAGCGCTAGAGGGCCAGTTTCTAGAAAAACTTGCCATGCGGTATTTTGGTGTCCTTGTGAACATTTTACCGTAGCAACAATAGCGTGATGATCATAATCACGAAAAGTTAAGGGGAACGCCATTTGACGTCTAACCCAAGAATTTGCGCCATCGGCACCAACCACTAATTTAGCGGTTATTGGCATAGGATTACCGTTAGTTGATGTAAAACTAACAAAAGCTTCACTCTCACCAATACTTATATTACTTAAGGTATTTTCAGTATAAAAAATTATACCTTGATCTGCTTGTGCTTTTTGCCAAAGGCTCTGACGTATAACGCTATTTTCAACGATCCAACCTAGCTGTTCATTGGCTGAGGTATCGGCTAAATCGTCACAAGAAAAAAGTAACTTGCCAAAGCCAGCTTTATCCCAAACATGCATATCAGTATAAGCTTGAATACGTTTTTGTTGAATTAATGGCCAAACATCAAGATTATCAAAAATTTGTTTACTGGCGACATTAAGCGCACTAACTCGAACATCAGGCTGTTCTGGTAATTCATCCGGCGGTGAAGTGTCAACAATAGCAACGGTTAACTGTGTTTGCTGACGTAGCGCTAAAGCTAAGGTTAAGCCCACCATGCCGCCGCCAACAATTAATACATCAAATTTTTGCATGTTATTCTTCTTAATTTTAAAATGGCTTTACGTTAGGTTAACTGGGTATTTTTAGTTACCTTGGTTTCACCCTTAATAACCCATCGTTTTTCTAACGAGGCGACTTTTTAATGGTGATAAATAATTCATGACTTTCAAACCAACATTACGACCTATAACTAAAGGGGGCAATTTATTTGAAAAAAGTGTCACTAACGAATCGGTTAAACCAATGACTTGCTGATGATCTAACTTTCGTTGCGAGGCATAATGACTTAACAGAGAAAATTGTCCAATGTCTTGATTGTTATTTAAGGCTACTTTGATCAGCTCCACCATTTGCTTAACATCTCTTACACCCAAATTAAAACCTTGTCCGGCAATAGGGTGAATAGTGTGAGAAGCATTACCAATAAGTGCCATCCGATGAAAAACCTGTTCATCTGCCATTAATAATTTAAGCGAATAAACATCGCGCTTACCCACTTGGGTTATTGCGCCAAGCCAACTACCAAAAGCATTTTCAAGTTCATCTTGGAATTGTTTATCGCTAAGTGCTAGCATTTTATCTGCTTGTTCAGGCGGTAATGTCCATACCAAAGAACAACGACTATCACTTGTTGCGCTCCCCTGTTTTGACAGTGGTAACATCGCAATAGGACCAGTATCAGTAAAGCGTTCAAAAGCCAAATTGTTGTGGGCAATCGCCGTACTTACATTGGTAATAAGTGCCGATTGACCGTAGTGAGACTCTTGCACAGCAATGTTAGCAAATTTTCGACAGGCTGAATGAACACCATCACAGGCTAATAGTAATTTCGCGCTAAGCTTTGCTGTTGAATTAAGCGTCAGTTCAACCTGCTCTTTTTGCCAAGTAATATCGGTTATTTTATCGGGAGTGAACCAAGTGATATTACCTGTTATTTTGTTTTTCTCTTTTAAACTGCTTAATAATGCTTGCCCAAGCAATGACATTTCAACAACAAAGCCGAGTGCATTAACTTGATGATGCTCAGCATAAAGTCGAGCTTTACCGTAGAAGCCTCGATCAGAGATATGAATATTTTTAATAGGCTCGGCTAGATGCTTTAATTGTTGCCAAACGCCTAAACGTTCTAAATAGGTTGCTGTGCCATGTGAAAGCGCTAACACACGATCGTCAAAAGTTAATCTTGGATCTTCTAATACCGGATTAGCTTCAACAATGGCAATAGACAGTGGCTGACCCTGTTGTTTTTTGCAGTCGATCAAACTCAGTGCCATTAATGCACCAGATAAACCACCACCAGAAATTACGATATCGAATTCTTTTTTCATAGTTAATTTTTAGCTATTTAATACAGTCGCTTAAGATAAAGCGTTAAAGTGAAATGCTAAGTTCATTGCCAATTCATCATTGAACTGTGAAATAAAACATTGATTAATGATTGCTGCCTGAATTTAAATACGTAAATCTATGATGACAAGTTCATATGGCAATGTGAATTGACGATAAAAAAGTCAGTTAATTATTCGCAGTCATTAGTTGTTCAATCTCAGCAATTGATTTTGGCGCATTTACCGTTAAGTTTTCATGACCTTGATCAGTTACTGCTATATTATCTTCAATTCTTATTGCTATACCGCGCCACTTTTTATCAACACTATAATCATCAAGTGGAATATAGATGCCCGGCTCTATGGTCATCACCATACCTTGTTCAAACGCTCGACATTGCTCGCGTTTATCATTTGACTGATAATCACCAACGTCATGAACATCTAAACCCAACCAGTGCCCTAAACCATGAATAAAATACTTTTTACAGGCTTTGTCCTCGATTAACAGAGCTAAATTCCCAGACAATATACCTAAACGATGTAAACCTGAAGTTAGGAAGTTATTCACTAAAACATTAAGCTCGGCAAAGGTTGCGTGTGGCTTTATTGCATCAATCGCTAAGTTCTGTGCATCTAGCACGAGTTGATAGACTTCTCGTTGTGCTAATGTGAACTTGCCATTTGCAGGAAAGGTGCGAGTAATGTCAGCCGCATAGCCGCTAAGTTCACCACCGGCGTCAATCAACACCAATTCATTATTTTTCAGTACGTCATCATTGTTAGTGTAATGTAAAATATTGCCATTATCACCACAGGCAACGATACTGCCATAAGCTGGGTGCCTTGCACCATTACTGGCAAATTCATGCAATATTTCCGCTTCTAATTGGTATTCAAATTTACCAATCGCTGACTGTTTCATCGCTCTGGCATGAGCCGCACCGCTAATAATATTTACTTGACGCATAATATCGAGTTCGCCGGCACTTTTGATTAAACGCATTTCTTCAATAATATTTCGACAATCAACCAGTAGTGTCGGTGCTTTTACGCCAAGGCGGCTTTGCGCTTTAACCGCTGACAACCATGCATATATTTGGCTATCTAAGCGGGTACTTTTTCCTTGGCAAAACAATAAGTGACTTTTATCCGCAATATAATCAGGGAGGTATTGATCTATTTCGGTTAGTGGAAAACATTCATCTACACCATAATGCTCTACCGCTAACATTTGTCCTACTCGCCTACCGTGCCAGACTTCTTGAAGGGCATTTTTCTCAAGGTTAAATAAAATACTTTGTTGATTTTCTTCTCCCTTATCAGCAGATTTAATCAGCACTAAAACAGCATCAGGTTCGTTATATCCCGTTAGATAATAAAAACTTTTATCTTGGCAAAAAGCATATTCGGTATCGTTGCTACGCGTGACTTCTTGTGCAGCGGAAAATATCGCAATAGAATTTTCTGGCATCGAAGCAAAAAATTGAGCACGACGTTGGATGAATTCGGCCAAAGGTAATAAAGTATTTTTAACTAAAGTTGATGTATTCATGACTTAATCTTTTTTTAGTGGATAGTATCTTCTGCACTTTTACTTTCTGGCGGTGAGCCGAGCTCGGTAAAACACAATAAAGCAGAAATTCTGACATATTCAGCTATTTCAAAATAGGCTTGCTCGGTATCTTCGTCTTCTTCCATTTCGTCAGACAAATTAGAGATTTCAGCAAAATCAATAAGGACTTCTTTAACGTCTTCTGATAATACCGCTTTGTTTTTTTGTTGTAGGCCGAATCCTAAATTGAAGCCTTGTACCCAAACACTTAAGGCATGGCCACGTTCAACTATACTATCGTCATCATCGGGTAACGTTAATTGAAAACCATAAGAGTCATCAATAATGTCATGCCAAACTTTTGCAAACATTGATTTGACCAACGACTTAACCGCACGAGGTAAACCTTCGCCGTTGTTAAACAAGTCATTAATCATCACGATATAGTCCTCACTTTCAAAGGTAAAACCGGCACAAACTAAGCCAGTTAATACCCCATGTAATTCAGCGCCATGGACGGTAATACTTTCTGTTGTAAGAATTGCTTGCACTGAGGCAAAGTCTAAAGAGGTTTCGTTGGACATGTTTTAATCATCAATAAAATGCGTGAGTTAATGCAAGGTATCGTAACATTCACGCTTTTATGATGCTAGAGATTAAAAGGAGAAAACCCTAGAGAACGCTTGCATAGTGTACTGCTCATCGCTATAGTGCTCAGATATGTATATATTACTATTAATTAAGATGTTTTTGTGAGAATAAGCCTGTTATGAGTCAACACTCGGTTACCATTGAAGTTGCGAATAGAAGACTGAAGATTTCATGTCCTAGCGGGCAAGAGTCGTCTTTACTATTAGCCGCTGAAGAGTTAAACCAACGTTTGCTAACAGACAGTAAAACTTGTTCTATAAAGACACCTGAACAATCACTAGTAATGACTGCACTTAACTTATCTAATGATTTATTAGCTGCTCGTAAAGAAATTATCGATGAACGTGCTGCGCTGCAAAGTAAAATTGATTTACTACAAGCGACTATCAAACAAGCTGTAATTTCCGAATACCTCAAGAAAGCCTGATTTTTCAGCAACCTCTGTTCACTAAAAAAACAAACAAACTTAAGTTACAAAAAAACACTTAAATCGCTTTGAAAAATTAGCTATACTAATTTCGTCTTCTGGGGTGTTTGTATGTTAACTATGTCCCTGAGCCGATAAGTTTTAACTAAGGAAGTTGATTATTAACTATTGTGCAAGCCCGGCTCGTATCGGGAAGCCTACGGTTGAAATGATACCTCCGCCCTGAACACCCGGTGTTCAGGACTAAAGTCGACTGCGGCACCTTGGAAGCATCCTTTTTAAAACCATATTAGGTTTAAACATATTAGGCTTAGACCTGATATCCCCGCGCAGCACCTAACAACACCCAGTATTCAGGACTAAAGTCGACTGCGGCACCTTGGAAGCATCCTTTTTAAAATCATAATAGACATATTCGGTTTAAACATATTAGGCTTAAACCTGATACCTCCGCGCAGCACCTAATAACACCCGATTTATCAAATATTAGTCATAATGTTAAAGGTAAAATAAAGAATAAAAGGCTAACTTACTATATACTTAATAGACTTATCGTTATTAATTAGCTTACTTGTTTATATGCCTATAAAATACCTCTGTGTAATGCTGTTGCTAATGCTGAATACTTCATCAAGTATCGCTAAGCAACTTGTTGTTACTGAGATATTACCGCCCTACCAATTCTATCAAGAGAATACTGCGCTAAGTGGATTCTCCGTAGAAGTCATGCAGGAAATATTCAAAATTACCGGTGATGAAATTGATTTACAGGTATTCCCTTGGGCTAGAGCTTATAAAACCGCACTTAACCAACCCAATACTCTTATCTTTTCACTATCTCGCACCAAAGTTCGAGAAAATCTATTTATTTGGGGCGGTAAATTAATGAGAGAAGATATTTATGCTTGGTGTTTACAAGAAAAATTTAAAACACCCGTCACTGATATAGAGCAACTTAAAAAATATAAATTGGCGGTCACTAATTCGTCAAGTACCGCTCAATATTTTCAGCAAGAAGACTACCCCTTTATTTATACTGTCGTTTCACCAGAGCAAAGCTTACAGATGCTCTACCTTAATAGAGTTGATTTTATAACGGGGACAAAGAGCACCTTAGTGGCGCGAGCGAGTAAATTAAATTTAGAGGTAAGCAGACTAAAAAAAATTATACCTCTCTCAGTCGTTAATCATGACTTATATTTTGCTTTTAGTCTAAATAGCGATAAAAAGATTGTCACTAAATATACCAACGCTTATAAAATAATAGAGAAAAATGGCACTTTAGACAAACTGAGAAATAAGTGGCAAGTGCAGTAAACGCTACATACTTAGTAAATAATGACTAGTGCGCTTTACTTTTATCTAAAAAATCAATATAACAAAGACGAATTTTATCAGTTAGTTAATAACAATAGACAACATGACCCAAAATCATCTAGCAAACAAATCAAAAAAACCACAAGGGCAAGTTTATGCTGACACACCAGCGATCGGTATTTTTGACTCTGGCATTGGTGGTTTGTCGATTGCTAAGTGTATCCATCAGCATTTACCCAATGAAAATCTTATTTATGTGGCTGATAGTCAATTTGCACCTTATGGCGATAAGTCGTCAGCAGAAATCATTGAACGGGTAAATAAAATTGCTGACTGGTTGATTAGCCAACAGGTAAAAGCCATTGTTGTTGCCTGTAATACCGCAACAGTTAGCGCTATCGATCAACTGCGTTTGAGGGTTTCAATTCCAATTATTGGCGTTGAACCAGCGATAAAACCCGCTGCGTTGCACAGTAAAACAAAGAAGGTAGCCTTGTTAGTAACAGGGGCAACCGCAATAAATACTCGGTTTCTGTCTTTAGTGAACAAGCATAAAAATGGCGCTGAAATTTATATTCAGCCATGCCCTGGCTTAGTGGAGCTTATCGAGCAAGGCCTTCATGAAAGTGAACAGTGCCTTGAAATACTGCATACTTTTTTGCAACCTCTTGTGCAAAGTAATATAGATACCTTAGTCTTAGGTTGTACACATTACCCCTTTGTTCGTTCGCTTATACAAAGAATTGTTGGTGATAAAATTACCATCATGGAAACCGCTCAGCCCGTAACGGATCAACTTACTCGGCAACTGGCAAACCAAGGATTATTGGCAAGTACTCTATCTAGTTCGCAACAACACTTTTTTAGCTCTAAGGTATCTCAGCAACAAGCCAAATTGATGTCAGTACTTTTTGGTCAGAATGTTACCCTTCAGCAATTTCCTGCTCTATAAATGAACAATTAATAATTATTTTTAGCCGTTTAGCCATCTAGGCGTAAAAAAACTAGAAAATAGTTAATCTTGCAGTTAGAATAACTCCAATTCGAAAATATTTTAAACTATTACATTTTTCTGAGGTTATATGTCTACTCAATTTTTCACTTCTGAATCAGTTTCTGAAGGTCATCCGGATAAAATCGCCGATCAAATTTCTGATGCGGTACTTGATGCTATTATCGCTAAAGATAAGAATGCTCGTGTCGCTTGTGAAACTATGGTGAAAACTGGTGTAGCTATTATTTCAGGTGAAGTTTCTACCACGGCATGGGTTGATCTAGAAGCGATTACCCGTAATGTTATCAGTAATATTGGCTATACTTCGTCTGACGTTGGTTTTGATGGTGAAACTTGTGGCATTATGAATTTAATTGGTCAGCAATCACCTGAGATTGCCCAAGGTGTTGACCGAGCAAACCCTGAAGATCAAGGTGCTGGTGACCAGGGATTAATGTTTGGTTATGCGACCAATGAAACTGAAACGTTAATGCCTGCGCCAATATTTTATTCTCATCGTTTAGTAGAGCGTCAAGCTGAAGTCCGTAAATCAGGGGTCTTACCTTGGTTGCGTCCTGATGCTAAATCTCAAGTCACTTTTATTTATGAAGATAATAAGCCAGTAGCGATTGACGCGGTTGTTTTATCAACTCAACATAATCCAGAGATTTCTCAAGAAGATTTGCACGAAGCGGTGATGGAAAATATTATCAAAGCTGTGTTACCTGCCGAGTTATTAACTAAAGATACTAAATACTTTATTAATCCTACTGGCCGTTTTGTTATTGGTGGTCCGGTAGGTGATTGTGGTTTAACGGGTCGTAAAATTATTGTTGATACCTATGGCGGCATGGCTCGTCATGGTGGTGGTGCTTTCTCAGGAAAAGATCCATCAAAAGTTGATCGCAGTGCTGCTTATGCTGGTCGTTATGTAGCAAAAAACATCGTTGCGGCTGGTTTAGCTGACCGTTGTGAAATTCAAATTTCTTATGCCATTGGTATTGCTGAGCCAACGTCAATTTCAATTGAAACCTTTGGTACCGGTAAAGTCTCTGAAGCAAAATTAATTGAATTGGTAAGAGCACATTTTGATTTACGACCATACGGCATTACTAAGATGCTTGATTTGTTACACCCTATGTATCAGATGACAGCAGCTTACGGACATTTTGGTCGTGAACCTGTTGAAGTCACTGTTGGTGATGATACTTTTACTGCATTTACGTGGGAAAGAACTGATAAAGCTGACGCACTTAGAAAAGCTGCTGGTTTTTAGTTTTAACGACTAAACATCAAGGCTCCTAATAAAAAAGCGACTTAATAAGTCGCTTTTTTTATGTTCAAAGGGTAAATAGCAACCTAGCTCATCACGACTTAGTCGACTGTGCTTTTTTGCTGGCAACTTTATCTTTTCGTCGTTGTTCGATAACATCTTGAACATTGCCACCAATATGCTTTTCGCCTCGTTGGTTCGCTAAATTTATCTGACGCTCACGCTCAGCGAAACCACTGCGCTGCTCGTCGGTATACTTGTCATAACAACGATGACAACTCACACCTTTAACATAGTGTTCGCTTTGCATTTCTTCGCTTGTTATCGGGTAACGACAAGCAAAACATTGGTCGTACTGGCCTTGCTCTAAACCATGTCCAACGGCAACACGGCCATCAAAAACAAAACATTCGCCTTCCCACATTGAATTCTCTTGTTCAACTTCTTCTAAATATTTAAGCACACCTCCCTCAAGGTGGTAAACGTCTTCGAAGCCTTGCTCTTTCAAGTAAGCTGTTGATTTTTCGCAACGAATACCACCAGTACAATACATAGCCACTTTTTTGTGCTTATTTTTATCTAAATGTTGGGCAACATATTCTGGAAATTCACGGAACGTTTCAGTCTTAGGGTTAACGGCGTTTTTAAAGGTACCAATTTCAATTTCATAATCGTTACGCGTATCAATCAATAAAACTTCTGGATCTGAAATAAGCGCATTCCAGTCTTTTGGTTTCACATAAGTACCAACGGTTAATAATGGGTCAATGCCTTCAACACCCATAGTAACGATTTCTTTTTTTAATTTTACTTTGCTACGTTGAAAAGGGTTTTCATCAGCATATGAATATTTATGAGAAACATTAATTAAACGTTCATCCGTCTCTAAATGAGCTAAAAGCAGATCGATACTGGCTTTTGTACCTGCAACCGTACCGTTAATACCTTCGTTAGCGAGTAATAACGTACCTTTGATCTCGTTTTCTAACATAACGCTTAATAAAGGTGATTTAAGTTGTTCGAAGTTTTCTAAGCGCACAAATTTATAAAGTGCACAGACAGTAATATTTTGCATAGTAATAGTACCCATTGAGCCAGCCAGAACGTAAATCCGGAGCTGTAGATTAATATAAAACCAACACCTGCTACTAGCGATGTTAGTCGAAAGATGCGCATTCTATCAAAAGCGCTTATTTAGATAAAGTACCTCGTCGCTCGCCTTAATTATAAAGTTGTTGTCTATCGTATTATTTAGAGCTAAAAAAAAGACTTAACACCACAGTGAAAAGTCTTTTAAAAGGCAAAGTATTTCAACAAAAACTCGTTAACTCGGTGAGCCTTTAAGTTTTTCGCGCAACCTTTGAATAATCATATAGAAATATGGCACAAGTAAAGTACCCAATATAGTAGCAGCTAACATACCTGATAGTACGGTAACACCCAAGAATATCCGGCTACTAGCGCCTGCCCCCGAAGACATAACCAAAGGAATTACACCTAACACAAAAGAGAGTGCAGTCATTAATACGGCTCTAAATCTTAATTTTGCGGCATCAAGCGCGGCTTCCATAATACTTTTACCTGCGGCTCTAAGTTCCATGGCAAACTCAACAATAAGAATCGCGGTTTTAGTCGATAAGCCGATGAGTAGCACTAACCCCACCTGAGCATAAATGTTATTCTCCATGCCCAAGATATACAGCGTTAACATTGAACCAAACAATGCCAAGGGAACCGCTGCGATAACCGAGAATGGTATGGTCCAGCTTTCATATTGCGCCACTAAAAATAAGTAAACAAACAACAATGCTAAGCCAAATAGAACAGGTGCTAAATTACCTGCCTCAATTTCTTGTTTAGACTGCCCGGCCCATTCGAAAATATAGCCCTGAGGTAAGTTTCCAGCTAATTCTTCCATAATAGCTATTGCCTCACCTGATGAATGACCACTCGCTGCTTGCCCAGTAATGTTAGCACTACGATATAAATTAAAGTGTCCGATACTTGTTGGTCCTAAAATAGGTTCTAACTTAGCCAGTGTCGTTAATGGCACCATTTCACCCTCTTGATTACGGACAAAATAGTGACGTAAGTCAGACGGGTCTTTGCGGAACTCTTTTTCTGCTTGAACAGTTACTCTATAAGTACGACCAAACTGGCTAAAATCGTTAATATACATTGAGCCAAGTTGGGCTTGTAAAGTAATAAAAATATCAGACAAAGCGACACCTTGGGCTTTGGCTTTATTTCGATCGACCTCTAAAAAATATTGCGGAACATTAGCGCGGTAAGTACTAAAAACTTGATTTAATTCAGGACGCTGATTAGCTTCATAAATAAGACCATTCATCACTTGCGCCAAATCACTTGGGCTTCTGCCTTCACTATCTTGTAATTTAAATTCAAACCCCGAACTTGACCCTAGCCCAGGAATAGGCGGCGGATTAAATATCATGATTTGCGCGTCTGGTATGGTCCAAAGTTGCCCCATTAAACGTTGAATAACAGCACGTAACGCTAATTCTGGTTCAGTTCTGTCCTCCCAATCTTTTAGCATAATAATGCCTAAACCATTATTAGAACCCGCTCCTCCTAATAATGAAAAACCAGCAACAGTAATCACATCAGTCACCGCAGGATCAGCTTTTATTATCGGCGTTATTTTATCAATAAGTGCTTGTGTTCTATTACTCGATGCAGCATCTGGTAATTGAATATTAAGAAAAACATAACCTTGGTCTTCACTTGGCACAAACCCCGAAGGTACCGACGTTGTTAACCAACCAGTTGCCATAAATAAAACACCAACAATAATACCAACACGAGCGGCGCGTTTTAATAAAAAATTTACCGCTGTGGTATAGCCTCCAGTCATCTTCTTAATACCCCGTTCAAAGGGAATTAACCATTTTATTGGCTTCATATTATCTTTACTTAATAACACCGTACAAAGCGCAGGGCTAAGTGTTAAGGCATTAACAGAAGAAATGATAACGGCAAATGAAATAGTAACCGAGAATTGTTTGTACAGTTCTCCGGTAATACCTGGCATAAAGGCCACAGGAATAAATACTGCTAGTAACACCAAAGTAGTCGCTATAATAGGACCTGAGACTTGTTCCATTGCCTTAGTGACAGCGGCTTTTATTTCAAGTTGCTCTTCTTTAAGGATTCGTTCTACGTTTTCAATAACGATAATCGCATCGTCAACGACTATACCTATCGCCAGCACTAAGCCAAAAAGAGTGATAGTGTTAATCGAATAGTCCATGGCCAACATAAAGGCAAAAGTACCTATTAATGACACAGGTATCGCGATGGTCGGAATAAGTGTTGCTCGCCAATTTTGTAAAAATAAGAACACTACTAAAACTACTAAGACTATCGCCTGAAATAAAGTCACTTTCACTTCGTCAATAGAGCGTAAGATAAACTCAGTGGTATCGTAAGGGATAGCGTATTCAAGTCCTGCAGGAAAACGTGTTGATAGTTTTTCCATTTCCAGTTTAACCAAACGAGCAACTTCTGTTGCATTTGCACCAGGTAATTGATAAATAACTAAGAATGCAGTTTCGTTGCCATTTAAGCGTGCTTGAACACCATAGTTTTGCGATCCTAGTTCTAAGCGTGCAATATCGGACAAACGGACAAAATTACCGTTTGTGCGAGCACGAACAATGGTTTGCCCGAACTCTTCAACCGTTTTTAAGCGCCCTCTTGCTTGAATGGAGTACTCAAATTGTTGGTTAGGCAATGCCGGGCTTGCACCTAACTTGCCAGCAGCAACAATTAAATTTTGTTCTTGAAGGGCTTGTTTTACCTCGGTAACGGTAACCCCTAATGATGCCATACGGTCGGGTCTTAACCATGCACGCATGCTGTAAGTCATTTCACCCATCACACTGGCTTCAGCAACGCCAGGGATACGTCCTAACGGTTCAGTTAGTGAATTAGTCGCATAGTTACTTAAAAACAATTGGTCGATTTCAGCTTGTTTTGAAAATAAATTGATCGCCATTAACATCGAGCTAGACTTTTTCTTAACCGTAACCCCCAAGCGTGTTACTTCTGAAGGCAATGCACTTTGAGCCAATGCGACACGATTTTGCACATTGACCTGTGCCATATTGTCATCGATACCGACTTTAAAAAACACGGTAATGGTTGCTGAGCCATTATTTGAAGCGGTTGATTCGATGTACATCATATCTTCGACACCATTGATTTTTTCTTCAATGGGACGAATAACTGACTCTTCGACAACTTGAGCACTCGCACCTGGATACACCGCAGTAATTTGCACTTGTGGTGGTGTTATTTGTGGGTACATATTAACGGGTAATAAGCCCATAGCAATGAGGCCTGCTAAGGTGATAACAATTGAAATAACAAAGGCAAACTTGGGGCGATGAATAAACGTTTTACTGATCATAGCAGTCCCCTTATTGGGCTAAAAAGTCAGAAATAATACCGGTAAATGGATCAATACTTTTAGCTACGGGTTTAACTTCAACACCATTTCTGACTTTTTGTAAACCTTCGACAATAACCCGCTCGTTGGCGTTAATACCTGATTCAACCACCCACATTGCATTAATTCTTCGCCCTAAAGTAACCAGACGCTGTGAAACTTTATTATCTTCGCCAACAACAAGAACAAATTTTCCTTGTTGGCTTTCCTGTACAGCGACCTGAGGCACTAAGGCCATTTGTTCTTTTTTCTTACCTTCTATAATTAAAGTAAGAAATAAACCGGGCACAATAATACCATCAGGGTTATTAAATATTGCGCGTAATTCAACCGTTCCCATGCCTTGATCTATTTTTGTTCCGGCAAACGTTAACAGGCCCTTTTCACTATATTGAGTGTTATTAGGTAAAAGTAAGGAAATATCAATCGATAAATCTTCAGGCTTTTGAGTGTTTTTATGTTTTTGTAAATAAGAAACATATTCGCTTTCTTCTACTTGAAAACTGACATACATAGGATCTGTTGCTGTTAATGTCGCCAGTGTGTTACTACTTGGGCTGATAATCGTGCCAATACTATAATTTACTTTGCCAATACGTCCTGAAAATGGCGCTTTAATAACGGTGTAACTTAAATTCAACTCAGCGTTTTCTAATGTTGATTGGGCGACCTGCACTGATGCCCTTGCTTGTGAATCATTAGTTATTAATTTATCGAGATCAGATTGAGAAATATAACCTTGCCCTGCGACTTCACGCCCACGTTTTAAGTCTCTTGCAGCACCATTAGCACCAGCGACTTTACTGGCTAAATCGGCTTTTGCTGACTCTAAAGAAACTTGGTAAGCCGCGGGATCAATATTAAGTAACACTTGAGATTTTTCAACAATAGAGCCTTCACTAAAGTTACGATCGATTAACTCACCTTCAACCCTAGCGCGTAAATCAACTTCTTTTGACGCAACTGAACGAGCAACAAATTCACGGTAACTACCAATTTCATTGACCTTTATTTGATAAACAGAAACAGCGGGAGCAGGAGCTGCTATTTTAACTTGTTCAACTTGTCCACAACTTATCACTGTAAAAGTCATCACTGATAAAAGACTAACGCGAAATAAAATAGGTTGAAAAGCTTGCTGATATTTTGTGAACATCTATGTTCTCCGTTTAGTGCTAACAGCACGTGACAAAACCACTATTAAGAATAAATTGCTAAAAAATATATTATTACATGTGATGATAGTTAATTCAGTCTGAAAATGTATTTAAACATTGAAAACACCTTATACTTTTTTTAAATAGCCGTTTTTACGCTATTTTATAAAATCATAATTGAAATATGAGCAAGTCGCCCTTATATTTCTTGATAAGATAATAAAAAATATTAATAAAAATGAGCAATCCTAGAATTTTTCAGCAACAATCATTTTCTGTTGGCGACACTATTACTTTAAGTGAAGATGCCTTTGGCCATACCATAAGAGTTCTGCGTTTAAAAAGTGGTGATGATTTAACCCTTTTTAATGGCGAATTAAACCAAGGTGTACTTGGCGATTATCAAGCTGAAATAACCGACGTTAGTAAAAAAAATGCCCAAGTCATTATAAAATCGTTCAGCGAAAAAAATGTTGAATCACCATTAAATATTCATTTAGGACAAGGTATTTCACGTGGCGACCGAATGGACTTTACCTTACAAAAATCGGTTGAGCTGGGTGTTAACACCATTACCCCGCTATTTACGGAACGTTGCGGAGTAAAGCTAAACGGCGATCGCTTACAGAAAAAAATAGACCAATGGCAAAAAATAGTGGTCAGTGCTTGTGAACAAAGTGGCCGTTGTTCGGTCCCTATTGTTATGCCTGCTGTTTATTTAGATGAATGGCTAACTCAACAAACTGCTTCATTAAAACTAAATTTACACCCTAAAGCGCAATACTCAATAATGAATTTGCCTGAAAAAAACATCAATGATTCAAATCAGCGAGTGCGTTTACTTATTGGTCCAGAAGGCGGTTTAAGTGATGATGAAATTAAACGAGCCAATCAAGCCTCTTTTGTTGATGTTTTATTAGGACCAAGAATATTAAGAACAGAAACGGCAGCATTAACGGCAATTACCGCATTGCAATGCCGCTTTGGCGACATTAATTAGTAACGAACACATTAGGAAATAAAGATGACAATTAAACTTGGCGTAGTAATGGACCCTATTTCACAGGTCAATGTAAAGAAAGATTCATCTATGGCGATGATGTTCGAAGCTCAAAAGCGCGGTTACGAAATTTATTACATGGAAATGAAAGATTTATACCTTGATCAAGGACAATGCCGTGCCACAGCACAAAAATTAAAGGTTTTTGACGATCCTCAACATTGGTATGAACTAGACGAAGTAAACGACATAGCTGTTTCAGAACTTGACGCGGTTTTAATGCGTAAAGATCCTCCTTTTGATACCGAATTTATCTACGCGACCTACATGCTTGAGCGTGCAGAAGTTGAAGGCACATTAATTGTAAACAAACCACAAAGCTTGCGTGACTGTAACGAAAAACTTTTCACCGCTTGGTTTGCAGAGTTGACACCACGTACCTTAGTGACACGTAACAATGATAAAATTCGTGAATTTCATCAAAAAGAAAAAGACATTATTATTAAGCCACTTGATGGCATGGGCGGTGCGTCAATTTTTCGTATAAAAGAAAATGATGCTAATGTCGGTGTTATATTAGAAACACTCACCAACCACGGTAATCAATACGCCATGGTGCAAGAATTCATGCCTGAAATTAAAGATGGTGATAAACGTATTCTTATTGTTAATGGTGAACCTATGCCTTATTGCCTTGCACGTATCCCTGCACAAGGTGAAACGCGTGGTAATCTAGCTGCCGGCGGCCGTGGTGAAGCAAGACCCCTTAGTGCTACCGATAGGTTAATTGCTGAAACTATTGCACCAGAATTGAAGAAACGTGGTCTATACTTTGTTGGGTTAGATGTTATTGGTGACAAAGTTACCGAAATTAACGTTACCAGTCCCACCTGTATCCGAGAAATTGAAGCTGCATATCCTATTAATATCAGTGGAAAATTAATGGATGCAATAGAAGAAAATATTCGTCCTAGAGTATAAATATTTTAGTTATATTTTTTACCATTTAAAGTTATGAGTCTCTACTAGCGGTGATCCTTTGAAATAAACGATCACCATACCTCTATAAAAACAATGATACATAGAGTTTTTTTAAAACTTAAAGTGTAAAAGGTGATGGTATGGAAAGCTTAGAAAATCAACTATTAATTGCAATGCCTGCATTAGACGATGCCTATTTTAATAAAACTGTAACTTATATTTGTGAGCACAATGAAGAAGGCGCTATGGGTCTTATTATTAACTTACCCGTTAACGTGACTTTAAACGAATTGCTCATCCAGATAGATGCTAAAAAAGAACAAGCACCTGAGTTAGGTCAACAAGTGCTAACCGGAGGTCCTGTTTCTCAAGACCGAGGTTTTGTTCTACATAGCCCACAAGATTGCTGGAAACAATCGTTATCGCTAAGTAAAGAGGTCATGATCACCACCTCTAAAGATATTTTAATGGCGTTAGGGACAGAAGGTGCGCCTGAAAAATATATGGTTACCTTAGGTTATGCTGGTTGGGGGCCTGGTCAATTAGAAGAAGAAATAAAAACTAACGCCTGGCTTTTAACCCCTGCTGATGGTGATATTGTTTTTAATACACCGATTGAGCAGCGCTGGAAAAAAGCCACAGAAAAACTAGGTATTGATATGGCTCATTTATCTACGGATATTGGCCATGCTTAACAACATTGAGGAATAATAAGTGTCAAAAGATGTCGGCCAACGCACCGTTTTAGGTTTTGATTTTGGTAAAAAATATATTGGCGTTGCTGTTGGCCAAGAAATGACCGGAAGTGCCTCTCCTTTAGGCTCGATTAGAGCTAAAGAAGGTATTCCTAATGAGATGGAATTAACAAAATTTATTAAAGAATGGCAACCTGACTATTTAGTAGTGGGATTACCCTTAAATATGGATGGTAGTGAGCAACAATTAACCCTTGATGCCAAAAAATTTGGTAACCGCTTATCGAATAAATTCGCCCTGAAGGTAGAATTTCAAGATGAACGTTTAACCACAGCGGATGCCAAAGAACGTTTATTTGCCGCTGGAGGCTATCGTAATTTAAAAAAGGATAATATTGATGCTGAGTCAGCAAGATTAATTATTGAAAGCTATTTTGAAACGCTTTACGACTAGAAAATAGCAATATAGTCAAACCACATAAAGCTCATGCGTCAAGTGGTTTGACTATCTATTGTTACACTGTTCAAGAAACTTAGCTTAACACCTAGCAATGTTTCTTAAGTATCTGTTAACTAAACATCTTTAGGGCCAAAACCGTCAATGGTCACGCCACTTAATGCACCGGTGCCTCCTTGCTCATTACTGCGCAACTTAATCATCAAGCGTAAATCATTAGGTGAATCAGCATGATGCAATGCATCAGCATAGTTTATTGAGCCTTTTTGATACAACTCAAACAAAGCACCATCAAAGGTCTGCATGCCAAGTTCTTTAGACTTTTCCATCACTTCTTTAATACTACCAATATCACCTTTTTTAATAAGTTCAGCGATATAAGGCGAGTTAAGTAAGATCTCAATCGCCGCAACACGCCCGTTACCGTCGCAGGTAGGGATCAGTTGCTGAGCGATAATACCGCGTAAATTTAACGCTAAATCAAACAATAACTTGCCATGTTGATCCGCAGGCACTAAATGCATAATACGGTCAATCGCTTGGTTAGCATTATTTGCATGCAAGGTTGCAATACATAAGTGCCCGGTTTCAGCAAAGCTTAACGCATGTTCCATGGTTTCTTGGTTACGGATCTCACCAATTAAGATAACATCGGGTGCTTGGCGTAATGAGCTTTTTAAGGCCGCATCGAAACTTTCAGTGTCTAAGCCAACCTCTCGTTGCGTTACCATACAACGCGCATGTTCATGAACAAATTCAACAGGGTCTTCAATGGTAAGAATATGGCCACGCGAATTTTTATTACGATAGCCAATCAATGAAGCCATTGATGTTGATTTACCCGTACCCGTGCCACCAACAAAAAGTACTAAACCGCGCTTTGACATGACTACATCTTTTAAGATTGGCGGTAAACCGAGTTCGTCAGCATCAGGAATTTCTGTGACGATACGTCGGACAACCATACCTGCCATATCGCGTTGCCAAAAGGCTGAAATACGGAAGCGGCCAATGTCGTCAATTGAAATGGCAAAGTTACATTCTTTTTCTTCAGTAAATTGCTTTTTCTGTTTATCGTTCATTGCGTTATGAACAAGAGCTAACGATTCATCGCTTGTTAAAAGGTGATCATCGATTGCTTGTAACTCGCCATTTACTTTGGCGCTTACCGCAAGCTTAGCGGTAACAAACATATCAGAGGCACCTTCTTTTACCATCTTTTGTAATAAGTCATGAAAATTCATTGATCTTTCTCTTATCTTTTAAACCGTAATGTGAAGTAATAGACACCTAGGGTTTGAGCTAGTTTTAAAAACCTCTAAAGTGATTTTAGCGTGCTTTAAAAAGTCTCTAAATTGATTTTTATCAACTGCTTTTTCCATCGCATCTTGTTTAGTTATCAGGCCTCTATTCACTAGACCTTGTAGACAATAGATACCCATGGTTTGAGCTGGCTTTAGAAACCTCTAAATTAGAAGCCTCTAAATTGATTTTTATCAACCGCTTTTTCCATCGCATCTTGTTTAGTTATCAGGCCTCTATTCACTAGACCTTGCAAGCACTGATCCATGGTTTGCATACCATGAGACATACCGGTTTGAATGGCACTGTACATCTGTGCTATTTTGTCTTCACGAATTAAATTTCTTATTGCAGGAACACCTAACATTATCTCATGAGCGGCAACACGACCCCCACCCACTTTTTTAATCAAGGTTTGTGAAATAACCGCACGAAGTGATTCTGACAACATTGAACGCACCATAGATTTCTCTTCACCGGGGAAAACATCAATGATACGGTCGATGGTTTTTGGTGCAGAGGTTGTATGTAAAGTACCAAAAACTAAGTGGCCGGTTTCCGCCGCTGTCATCGCTAAACGAATGGTTTCTAAGTCGCGCATTTCACCAACAAGAATAACATCAGGGTCTTCACGTAAAGCACTGCGCAGAGCAGCTTCAAAACTTAGTGTATCGCGATGAACCTCACGTTGGTTTATTAAACATTTTTTGTTTTCGTGAACAAACTCAATAGGATCTTCAATGGTAAGAATATGATCGTGTTTGTTGTTATTAATATAATCGACCATAGCCGCTAAAGTGGTTGATTTACCTGAGCCTGTTGGGCCCGTGACTAAAACTAAGCCTCTAGGTATATCAGAAATTTCACGAAAGATATCAGGACAGCCTAAATCATCTAAGGATAATATTTTGCTTGGAATAGTACGAAATACCGCTGCAGGGCCACGATTTTGATTAAAAGCATTGACACGAAAACGTGCTAAATTTGGCACTTCAAAAGAAAAATCGACTTCTAAATTTTCTTCATACTCTTTGCGTTGACGATCATTCATAATATCATAGACCAGAGCATTAACATCTTTCTCGTCAAATGCTGGGATATTGAGTTTACGTACGTCACCGTCAACACGAATTGAAGGCGGAGTGCCTGCAGATAAATGTAGATCAGATGCATTATTTTCCACACTAAAGGCAAGTAATTCGGTAATATCCATAAAAAGACCTCTTAATAATTATTTTTTATAATATAAAGTAAGTTGAAACTAAATTGACACAAAACAATATGACACCCATTAAAGATAATCTTGCTAAGATAAATCTGCAAATTTTTAATGCTTGCGAGCTAGCAAAACGTCCAACTTCACAAGTGACCTTACTCGCGGTAAGTAAAACCAAAACTAGTGCCATGATCGAACAAGCTTATTTAGCGGGCCAACGAGAATTTGGTGAAAACTATATTCAAGAAGCCGTTGAAAAAATAGCAGAATTACAAAGTTTGTCAGACATTACTTGGCATTTTATTGGTCCTATACAGTCAAACAAAACACGATTAATTGCCGATAACTTTGCTTGGGTACATAGTGTTGACCGCATTAAAGTAGCAAAACGCCTTAATGATCATAGGTCTAGCCAAGATACTCCCCTCAACGTTTGTTTACAAGTCAATATTAGTGGCGAAGAAAGCAAGTCTGGCATAGCCGTTAAAGATATTAAAGCGTTAGTTGATTTCATTGAGCATTGCCCACATTTAACCCTTCGCGGCTTAATGGCTATCCCTGAGAAAAATGCCTCAAAACAAAGTTTTGAAAAAATGCAGCAACTTTATACGCAATTAAAAAAAGAACATCCTAGTATGGATACTTTATCGATGGGCATGTCAGGTGACTTGAGTGACGCTATTGCTAAAGGTTCGACTATGGTCAGAGTTGGCTCAGCCATTTTTGGCGCTAGAGAAGATAAATAGTTATATTCGGATACAATCTATTTCACTTTCTTTAAGTATAATTCGTTACAATAGTTAAAATATTCACATTCTTATTTATCATAGGTATTTCATGACAAAAATTGCTTTTATTGGCGCTGGTAACATGAATGGCGCAATTATTTCTGGCTTAGTAAACACAGGCTTTGCCGCTCAAGATATTATCGTATCAAACCCTTCACCTGAGAAGCGACTGGCTTTACAAGAGCAACTTGGTATTAAAGAAACAGCAGACAATATCGTTGCGGCTAATTTTGCAGATTTTATTGTACTTGGTGTTAAACCTCACTTTATTGCTGAAGTTTGCCAAAAAATCAGCCAAGAAATTGATATTAGCAACAAGTGCTTTATTTCCGTTGCTGCTGGCTGCACTGTTGCACAGATGCAAAAAGCCTTAGCTAAACCTTGTGGCATTATTCGTACTATGCCCAATACCCCCTCGCAGATTGGTTTAGGTGTTACTGGTTTATATGCCGACGAAAATGTTAATACTCAACAAAAACAGGTTGCCGAAGAACTAATGAGTTCGGTAGGTATTATCAAGTGGTTAGCCACTGAAGATGAAATTGACAATATTATCGCGGTTTCTGGCTCAGCGCCTGCCTATTTCTTTTTGTTTATGGAAGCGATGGAAAAACAAGCGATAGCGTTAGGTTTTTCAGCAAAAGAAAGCCGTGAATTAGTGCAGCAAACCGCTTTAGGTGCTGCGCAAATGGTGGTAAACAACGATATTCCAATCAGTGAATTACG
The DNA here is from genome assembly GCF_014077405.1 of Colwellia sp. BRX10-9. Taxonomy (NCBI): domain Bacteria; kingdom Pseudomonadati; phylum Pseudomonadota; class Gammaproteobacteria; order Alteromonadales; family Colwelliaceae; genus Colwellia; species Colwellia sp. BRX10-9. Next base: position 37,120 of record NZ_JACGVV010000023.1, read on the forward strand.
CGCTAAGGTCACCTCAAAAGGTGGTACAACCAATGCTGCTATTAATTCTTTTATAGATGATGGTTTGGATAAAATAGTAACAAATGCAATGAACAGTGCATTGCATCGCGCGAAAGAAATGGCGCAAAATAACGTTTAATACCGTTTGAATTTTATTAATTATTAAGTTTTGGAGAAGTAGATGGAAGCCATTAATTATTTGCTGAGCTTTGCCTTTGACGCATTATTAATGTTGTTAGTTTTACGTGTATGGTTACAATTGGTCCGTGCTGATTTTTATAACCCGTTAAGCCAGTTTATTGTAAAAGTTACCAACCCAGCCGTTATTCCGCTTCGCCGCGTTATACCTGGTTTTGGTGGTATTGATGTATCAACATTGTTGTTAGCTTTTGCCGTAGCAGCGTTAAAGTTTATTCTTATCCCATTACTTAATGGTGGAGATATCAATATTATTTCGGCGCTATACTTAGGTCTTATTTATTTAATTAAACAAACGGGTGTATTGCTATTTATGTTAATGCTCGTTATGGCATTAATGAGTTGGGTAGTTCAGGGTTATAATCCTACGCAAGCTATCTTCCAGCAGTTAACTGAACCGTTTTTAAAACCGATAAAACGTATTGTACCCAGCATTGGCGGTTTAGACTTATCTATACTTATTGCTTTCTTATTACTAAACGTAATTAATATTTTCCTATCTGGCGCTATTCCAGGTTGGGCAATGCTATAATAACGTAGAAACAATAAAACAGGTTTTGTAATAATTTGGCTATAAAACCTGTCTTATTAAATGTATGGATCATTAAAACAAAAAGGAACACATTATGAAAAATATCTTTCAAACCTGTTTATTTATTATTTTAGTTTCATTGACCCTAGTCAGTAACGTTTTTGCTGAAAACATGAAAAAATTGGGTTCGATGCAAGTTCATTATATGGCAATAAATGCCACATTTTTAACTCCAAAAGTCGCAAAAGCTTATGATATTGAACGTAGTCGTTTTAACGGTTTAATTAATATTTCGGTTTTAGACGATACTAAACCGTCGACGCCAGCTAAAGCAGTAACCATACAAGGAACAGCTCGAAATGATATTGGTCAAATCAAAACCCTTGAATTTGACGAAGTAAAAGAAGGTGATGCTATTTATTATTTAGCACAAGTTAATTACACCAACGAAGAAACCTTTTACTTTGATATCACCATTAGTGACGGCAAAGAAACCCACCAGCTTAAATTCAAACAGAAATTTTATGTTGATTAATCACTAATTGCATACAAATAATTAATATATAAAATCAGGTTTCACCTGATTTTACTTTTTCATTTCTACACGCTCAAGGTACAAAATGTCAACCATCGTATTAGCCACAGGCAACCCAGGTAAAGTTAAAGAACTTAGCCATTTATTAGCCGCACATAACATTGAAATAAAACCCCAAAGTGAATTTAATGTCAGTGAAGTGGCAGAAACAGGCACTACTTTTGTTGAAAATGCCATCATTAAAGCGCGTCATGCAGCTAAAATAACGGGCTTACCGGCAATCGCTGACGACTCAGGTTTAGAGGTTGATGCGTTAAATGGCGCACCGGGGGTTTATTCGGCGCGTTACGCGGGTGAAAACGCTAGTGATAGTGACAATACTGAAAAACTGTTAAAAGCATTAGAGAATATACCTAATGAACTACGTACCGCTCGTTTTCATTGTGTACTGGTTTATATGAAACACGAGCACGATCCAACGCCGATAATTTGTCATGGCGTTTGGGAAGGCACAATTACCCATGAAAAATTGGGCGAGCAAGGTTTTGGTTATGATCCTATTTTTTGGCAAGAGCTGCAGCAACAAACTTCAGCACAATTGCCTCGAGATTTAAAGAATAGTTTAAGTCACCGCGGCCAAGCACTTGCTAAGCTTGTACAACATTTTGGTGTTAAATAATAATGCTACAAGCGCCCCCGCTTTCTTTATATATCCATATCCCTTGGTGTGTTGAAAAATGCCCATATTGTGATTTTAACTCACATGCTTTGAAATCAGCGGTTCCAGAAGAAGAGTATGTAAAACATCTTATTGATGATTTAGATGCAGATATCGCCAAGTTCTCTCTAAGTGATCGCCCATTACACACTATTTTTATTGGTGGTGGTACACCGAGCTTATTTTCTGCACAGGCGATTGAAAGTTTATTAACCCAAGTCCTTGCGCGCTTCGCACATAAAGATGACATTGAAATAACGTTAGAAGCGAACCCTGGCACCGTTGAAGCTGAAAAATTTATTGGCTTCTTTAATGGTGGTGTTTCAAGACTATCGATTGGTGTACAAAGTTTTGAATCTGACAAACTAATAAAATTAGGTCGAATTCATGACAGTAACCAAGCAAAAAAAGCAGCCGAGTTGGCTTATTCTTGTGGTATAAAAACCTTTAATCTTGACTTGATGCATGGCTTACCACAGCAAAACATTGCTAACGCCCTTGATGATTTAACCACCGCTATTTCACTGAATCCAACCCATTTATCTTGGTATCAGTTAACAATAGAACCCAATACCGCTTTTCATTCTCGCCCACCTAAGTTGCCTGAAGACGAAGTACTTTGGGATATTCAAGATCAAGGTATCGCCTTATTATCTGCCGCGGGTTATCAGCAATACGAAATATCGGCTTACAGTAAACCCGGTTTTGAATGTCAGCATAATATCAATTACTGGCAGTTTGGTGATTATCTGGGCATTGGCTGTGGCTCACATGGCAAAATAACAGATCCACTTAATGGTAAAATTTTCCGTACCATCAAAGTAAAACACCCTAAAGGTTACTTAGACGAGAGTCGTCCACACTTAGATCATTTAGTTGAAGTCAGTGCACAAGAATTACCTTTTGAATATATGATGAACAGACTGCGCTTACATGAACGTTTTAGCTTAACGGAATATCAACAAAGAACAGGCTTATCAATTGAAACTGTCTTGCCGACATTGCAAGTCGCTAAACAAAAACAATTGATGCAAGAAAACACTGATGACACTTGGCAAGTCAGTAAATTAGGTCATCGCTATTTAAATGACTTACTCGAGATGTTTTTATAGTGATGGATAGCGAAGCACAACAAGCATTAGACCAAGTGTTTATGCAACGAGCTTTTGAGCTTGCCCAACAAGCAGAAGCGATTAATGAAATCCCCGTTGGTGCTGTGGTTGTCGCTAATAATCAAGTGATAAGTGAAGGCTACAATCAGTCGATTACACTTAACGACCCATCAGCCCACGCTGAAATGGTTGCGATACGCCGAGCTGGCTTAGCTTTACAAAACTACCGTCTGCTCGACTGTACGCTCTATGTAACATTGGAGCCATGCCCAATGTGTGCTGGTTTATTGGTACATAGCCGAATTAAACGCGTGGTGTACGCGACGCCAGACTTAAAAACAGGCGCTGCAGGTAGTGCCTTTAATTTATTGTCTGATGAAAAGCATAATCATCAAATTGTGCTGTCTTGTGGCATTATGGCAGAAGAATGTAGCCAATTACTGTCCGCTTTTTTTAAACGCCGCAGAGCTGAGAAAAAAGTGCTAAAACAGCAAGCGAAGTTAGTACAAAAATAAGCGCTATACTCAGTATTATTGTTACTTCAATCTAGAGCGTTTTATTGAAATTATCTTGCGGCTTATTGTTCCTATTTATGTGCTTCACTCATCATGCCATTGCAGAAGATAGTGTGAGAGTTTACCAATATCAATCAGAAAAAGGCATCAGCTCTTTTTCTGATATTCCCCCTAGTACCTCAAGTTATCAACAGGTCAGCATAGGTTGCTTTGCCTGTAAACTTAACGCTATGGTTAACTGGCATAACACGCGTTTATTTATCGATCATTTCAGAACAACCATTAATCAACAGGCAAAGCTTTATAAAATTGACCCTGCCCTTATTCTTGCGGTCATTCATGCCGAATCACACTTTAACCCACAGGCTTTGTCTAAAACTGGCGCACAAGGGCTCATGCAGTTAATGCCGGCAACAGCTAAAGCGTTAGGCGTTAGGAATTCATTCGATGCTAAACAAAATATTAGCGCAGGCAGTAAACATTTAGCACGTTTAATAAGAAAGTACGGTGGTAATATTACGTTAGTTTCAGCGGCCTATAACGCAGGCGAAGGTGCTGTTAAAAGGTATAACGGCGTGCCCCCTTTCCCTGAAACTGAAATTTATGTTGAACGGGTAAAAATTTTACATCAGCGCTATTTAACCCACATCACCACTTCGCCCTTTTTTGTACCAACGAATTAATTCTTTTTGATCGCCAGGAGCATCTTCACCTTGTGCTATTTTAGTGAGTGCTTGTTTCGCTAGTAATTGTTCGACTTTATCTTCAATTTTACTGAGCGTATTATAAAAAGCACTAGTTTCATCAGCGGTTAAAACACTTTCAAGCTCTTTTGAACGCAACTCCATCGCGGTAGTAAGCTGTTGATATAATGCCTTACCTTGATCATTTAGGGCTAAAATTTTAATGTTTTTACTTTTTTCATCTCGACGAATGTCGATTAAACCTTTTTTATCTAATGCTTTTACTGCACGACTAACATTATAAGAATCAATACGAGATTGATAAGCAATGTCCGCTGATTTAATCGGCATGTATGAGCCAATATTTAATAGAACGCGCATTTCTCTGGGTTCTAGATCACAGAGTTCACGAATTTTCCAGTCACGATTTAAAGCGAGTAAATTGCTAACAACCGCGACTCTAAACGGTAAGTGCTTGGTTAAATCTAAGGGTTCAGCTATTTCTTTCGTTAGTCTAAACGCTTTATTTCTGGCAGATATAGTAATGAGAGTACCTCAGGGTTTTAAAATAAGGACTACAAAAAAGTCGCAATTTCATTCAGTGGTTTTTTAACTAAAGCATGCTGAGGCACAGTAGCACCTTCGCTTGGATAGCCGGTAATAAGTAACATATAAGCGCGATCATTTTCTGGACGTCCACACACTTTACTTAAAAAAGACATAGGTTTTGGTGTATGGGTTAGCGTCACTAAACCAGAGGTATGCAAGGCATTAATTAAAAAGCCCGTCGCGATCCCAACAGATTCATGAACATAATAGTTAGTGTTTTTCTCTGTTGAACTTATGCCACCTTTCTTTTGGCTGAATATGGCGATAAGCCATGGTGCATTTTCTAAGTAAGGTTTATTAGCATCTGTGCCGAGCGCTTTTAAAGCACCTAGCCACTCTTCACCTGCTCGGCCTTCATAAAAGCCTCGTTCATGAAATTCAGCCTGTTCTCTAATTTTCTTTTTTATATCGCTACTATGTACAGCGACAAAGTGCCAAGGTTGATGATTAGCACCACTTGGCGCCGTTGCAGCCGCTTTTATACAGTTTTCTATAATCTCTTTAGGCACAGGGCGATCGCTAAAATTGCGAATGCTATGGCGACGCTTTATATCCAAGTAGAAGTTTTCAGAACGCAAGCGCATTTCTTCAACAGGGTATTCAATGTAATCGGTGAGCGGGCTTGAGTCATGATCTTGCATCGAGATTTATCCATTTTATTTAATACCAATAGCTAGCAGGATATAACACTGCACAGATATTGCAAGTGCAACAACAATTATAGTCAGCATGCTATTTTCCGTACCTATATTTTTACACTATTGTCGATAAGTTAAATAAATTGAAATCAAAGCAGTTAAGTAAAATTACGCTTTATAATTAATTTTACAATTAACGCTAATATTTTCAATAAACTAAAATCAACAATTAAAATCTGTATATATGTTCTACTTTTTATGATTATTTTATTATAAATCCTTCCTTTTTAAGTTTAAATAAGTCTTGTGGCTACATAACCTATTTTCATAAATAAACTATATTTAATTATTTGCTTTTAAAGTAACTGGAGACACTTCCATGGATAGCTTCTCAAATATATTAACGCTAGTTAAACCTAGAACGAGCGATTTAATTTCACTAAAAAAATCGATACTTTTGGCTAAAAATAATCACGCTCGCGTCACTGTTTTAGCAACAAAAGAAAAACCTTCTCGCTATCAACGCTGGCTTAATCATAAAACAACGACTGAGTTAGTTAATGAAGAAAAAATTAATAGCTTAATTCATCTTGCCAAACAAGAAGGTATTTCTATTAACTATAAAATACGAGAGGAGCGCGATCAATTTATCACGCTAAAAAAGCAACTAAAGGAAAATCAGTATGACTTGGTGGTAGCAGAAAACCTAAAAAAAGCACCACACCTTTGGACGTTTGAACAAGCAGAGTATACGCATTTATTACGTGTTTCAGATACATCAGTTTTATTCGTTGGTGACCATCAATGGTTAAATAATGGCAATGTACTAGCGGCTATTGAAACAGAGGAAAATACCGTAACGCATAAAACATTTAATAATGAAATTATTGAAAAATCATCTGATTTAGCAAAACTATTAATGAGTGATATTCATTTGTTTAATTGTTATTTAGAAAGTTGCAGTGTTTCCTTTCAGCCAATGAAGTCAATGAAACAATCTAAAAATCATTTAGATCATCTGACATCATTCGTTAAACCCTATCATTTTAAAGGTGAAAATTTACACGTTGAGGAAGGATTAGCCGATGATATTATTCCATCTTTAGCAAATAAATATAATGCGAATGTTGTGGTTATGGGATATGGGGAACACCAAGGATGGTTATCTAGAATTAAAGGTCACACGCTTGATTATGTTTTAAATAACTTACATTGTGACTTGTTAGCATTAAAGCAATCTAATAACCATGCAAATAAACCACACCACTGAGCAAAAATTATTTTCTTATTAAAACAACCCTATAAATAATTTTCTGATTAAAATAATTTTAGACAAAAAAATACCGTTCACCTTAAGTGAACAGCATTAAATGGTTAAGTGCTTTATTTTTAACTAGACACACTCAAAAAAATTAACCAATAAAAGCACGCGCATTACGGAACATGCGTACCCAAGGTGAGTCTTCTTGCCATTCATCTGGGTGCCATGAGTTTGCAACCGTTCTAAAAACACGCTCAGGGTGTGGCATCATAATAGTAACACGGCCGTCTGTTGTGGTTAGGGCGGTAATACCGTCTGGCGAGCCGTTCGGGTTAGCTGGGTAAGTTTCAGTAACTTGACCATAGTTATCAACATAACGCATTGAAACCGTGCCAGAATCATTGGCTGCACCAATGGCTTCTTCAGAACTAAATTCTGCATGACCTTCACCATGAGAAACAGCAATCGGCATACGAGAACCTGACATGCCTTTAAATAATACTGAGGGGCTTTCTTGAATTTCAACTAATGAGAAACGTGCTTCAAAACGTTCAGATTTGTTTTGTACAAAATGTGGCCACGCTGCTGAACCTGGAATAATTTCTTTAAGGTTAGATAACATCTGACAACCATTACAAACACCTAAAGTAAAAGTATCTTGGCGTTCGAAAAAGGCTTTGAACATGGCTTTAGCATCTTTGTTAAACAAGATAGATTTTGCCCAACCTTCGCCAGCACCTAATACATCGCCGTAAGAGAAACCACCACAAGCGACTAAACCGTTAAAGTCAGCTAAATCGGCACGCCCTGATAAAATATCAGACATATGCACGTCAATGGCAACAAAACCAGCACGGTCAAAAGCGGCCGCCATTTCAACATGAGAGTTAACGCCCTGCTCACGCAATATCGCAATTTTAGGGTTAGTGTCCTGCAATGAATCTTGTGCAATTAACTTAGCAACAATATCCTCATTAATATCAAAAGTAAGCTCAGCATGTAAACCTGGGTCTTCGGTATCGTACTTAACATCATGTTCTTGTTGAGCACATTCAGGGTTATCACGCAGTGACTGCATTCTGTAGGTGGTTTGTGCCCAGACGGTACGATAGTAAGTACGAGAATTTTCAAGTACTACCTTGCCATCACGGCTAAAGCGAAGCGTATCTTCGTTATTAATGCGGCCGATATCAGTACAACAATCTAAAATTCCATGAGCCGCTAAAATAGCATCAATCGCTGCAACATCGCTTTCACGAATTTGAATAACAGCGCCGAGCTCTTCATTAAACAATACGTCAATGTCATTACCTGAAACTGAGCTTAATTTTGTTAAATCAATATCAACACCGGTGTGACCAGCAAAAGCCATTTCAACGACAGTTGTGAATAAACCACCATCAGAAATATCGTGATAAGCAATAAGCTTTTCATCACGAACCAAGGTTTGCATAGCATTAAAGAAGCCTTTTAAGGTTTCAGGACAATCTACATCGGGGGTTTCATTACCCAAGTGCTTATAAACCTGTGCTAAACATGAGCCACCTAAGCGCTTTTTACCTTTTGATAAATCAATAGCTAGAATTCGAGTCTCGCCTTGATCTATTCTTAACTCAGGGGTGACTGTTTTTCGAATATCTTCAACAACACCAAAAGCAGTAATGATTAATGACATAGGTGAAGTGACTGATTTTTCTTCGCCGTTATCTTCCCATTTGGTTTTCATTGACATTGAGTCTTTGCCAACCGGAATAGTTAAGCCAAGCGCAGGACAAAGTTCTTCGCCGATGGCTTTAACCGCTTCGTATAAACCAGCATCTTCACCTGGGTGACCTGCGGGTGACATCCAGTTAGCAGACAATTTTATACGGTTTAAATCACCGATATCTGTACCGGCAATATTAGTTAGTGATTCAGCGACCGCTAAACGAGCAGAAGCGCCAAAGTTTAATAATGCGACCGGTGTACGTTCACCCAAAGACATCGCTTCGCCATGATAAGAGTCAAGCGCAGAGGCGGTAACACCACAATCGGCGACAGGTACTTGCCAAGGACCAACCATTTGATCACGATTAACCATACCTGTTACCGAGCGATCGCCAATGGTGATCAGGAACGTTTTTTCTGCAACTGTCGGTAATGACAATATGCGGTCCGCGGCATCCGCTAAGGCAATGTCCGTTAAAGAGAACACATCACCCGCTGCTTTAGCTGTGGCGACATCTTTAAATATTTTAGGCGTTTTGCCTAATAAGACTTCAAGCGGCAAATCAATCGGGGTATCGCATTTAGCATTACCAGAAAAATGTGCATCAGTAACCGTTAAGTGTTCCTCTTCGGTTGCACGCCCTACCACTGAGAATGGTGCGCGTTCACGAAGACATATTTGTTCAAAAGTTGCTAAATTCTTGTCTGATACCGCAATAACATAACGTTCTTGAGATTCGTTACACCAGATTTCATGAGGAGCCATGCTGCGTTCATCATTAGGAACATTACGCAGTTCAAAAACACCGCCACGACCGCCATCAGACACTAATTCAGGGAATGCATTAGATAAACCACCTGCGCCAACATCATGAATAAAAGCGATAGGGTTGTCTTCGCCAAGCTGCCAACACTTATCGATAACTTCTTGGCAACGACGTTCCATTTCTGGATTTTCACGTTGCACAGAAGCAAAGTCGAGGTTCTCGGCTGATTGGCCAGAAGCCATTGATGATGCTGCTCCGCCACCTAAACCGATATTCATTGCCGGACCACCAAGTGCGATTAAGTGAGCACCAACAATAATTTCACGCTTTTGTACGTGTTCGTCACGAATATTACCCAAACCACCGGCTAGCATGATGGGTTTATGGTAACCACGAACCTCTGAGCCATTAAACGAGTTAACTTCTTCTTCGTAAGTACGGAAATAACCTAAAATAGCTGGACGGCCAAATTCATTATTAAATGCCGCTCCGCCTAAAGGACCTTCCAACATAATGTCTAATGCTGAAACGATACGATCTGGTTTACCAAAATCAGTTTCCCAGGGTTGAACAAAATTAGGAATGCGTAAATTTGATACTGAAAAGCCCACTAAACCTGCTTTGGGCTTGGAACCAATACCTGTCGCGCCTTCATCACGAATTTCACCACCTGAGCCTGTCGCTGCTCCAGGGTAAGGAGAAATAGCTGTTGGGTGATTATGCGTTTCAACTTTCATTAAAATTTGAATGTCTTCGTGATGATAACTATAAACGTTGGTTGCTGGATTAGGGAAGAAACGACCACCCTTATTACCGACCATAACGGCAGCGTTATCTTTATAGGCACTTAAGACAAAGTCAGGGTTTATTTCATGGGTATTACGGATCATTTTAAACAGCGATTTCGGCTGTTTAACGCCATCAATAGTCCAGTCAGCATTGAATATTTTATGACGACAATGTTCAGAGTTTGCTTGAGCAAACATGTAGAGTTCGATGTCGTGTGGGTTTCTACCTAATTTGGTAAAGTTTTCGAATAAATAATTTACTTCATCTTCTGCTAGCGCTAAGCCTAATTCGACGTTAGCAGCCATTAATGCGTTTTTACCACCATTTTCAATATCTATAACGGTTAATTCACTGGGTTCAGCCGTCGCAAAAAGCGCAGTAGTTGCTGACATCTCAGTAAAGACCGTTTCCATCATTCGATCTGAAATTAAATGATTAAGTTGAGCCTGCTGCTTTGCATCCAAAGGTTTGCTGGTAATATAATAAGCAATACCTCGTTCTAAACGGTTAACTTTCGCTAGACCACAATTATGGGCAATATCTGTTGATTTTGAAGACCAAGGAGAAATAGTACCCGGACGCGGAGTAACCAATAAAAATTGACCAACAGGTTCATGTTCTTCAATGTTTGGTCCATACTTAAGAAGTTGCTGTAAAACTTGAAACTCTTCGTCGCTAAGATCAGCTGAAATATGTGCAAAGTGTGTGAATTCAGCATAAATATCTGTCACAGGAAGTTCTAATTCAGCGCATTGAGCCAATAACTTTTTAACTCGAAAGTCTGAAAGAGCAGGAGCGCCGCGAAGGGTTTTCATCAACATCGTCATAAACGTAATCACCAGTTTAGTTTTATTTTAGTTGCGTTTTCGCAGTTAAAATAATGGAAGAAAAATCGCGCATATTATAGTTTATATAAAGGGTTTTGATAAGCGTTAAAAGATTAACTTAAACAGTTAATCTTGATAATTGATAAAAAGTGCTTTGAATAAAGCTGGAATCACGCCACAATGACCTTATATGATTAAGATAAATTTTAAAATAGTTAAAAAAATCAGCAAGTTTGTAAGCATATTCTTCTTGAGTACTTTTTTGCTATTCGGCTGTCAGCCAACAGAAGATAATGCCAGTTTGCAGCGAATAATTGAGCGTGGCTATATTAAGGTCGGTACTATTTATGGCTTAACCAGTTATTATCTAGAAGCTGAAGACGCTGCAGGTTTTGAATATGAGCTGGTAAAAAATTATGCAGACTCATTAGGTGTTGAATTAAAAGTAGTGCCTAGCTACAGCCTTGAAGAACTTTTTGATAAATTAGACAGCGGCCAAGTCGATATATTAGCAGCAGGCTTAGCGGTGACCGATAAAAGACGTCAAAAATATAATTTCTCTCCTAGTTATGATGATATCAGCCAAAAACTTGTTTTTAAACAGGGCGGCATTCGACCTCGTGACATAGAAGATTTAACGGGGAATTTATTGATCATGGCGCATTCAAGCCATGAAGAAAATCTTATTCAATTAAAAAATAGCCATCGTGAGTTAACTTGGCAAATCAGTGATGAATTCGATAGCGAAGAATTATTACTGAAAGTTTTATCAGAAGAAATTGACTACACCATTATCGACAGCAATACCCTAGCAGTTAATCGCCGCTATTATCCTGAAATCAGCATTGGCTTTACCATAAAAAAACCACAACCTTTGGCTTGGGCAGTTAGAAAAAATAATGACCAATCAATCTATGCCAGTCTTGTTGAATTTTTTGGCAAAGTACACCACGACGGTACATTATTAGCACTTAATGACAAATATTATGGTCATGTTGAAGAGTTTAATTATGTTGATACCCGAATGTTTATTAAAGCGGTTGAAGGTAAACTGCCTCAATACCAACCGCTCTTTGAAAAGTATAGCCAAGAGATTGACTGGCGATTATTGGCCGCGATTAGTTATCAAGAATCTCATTGGGAACCTCACGCCCGCTCGTATACAGGTGTGCGTGGTATGATGATGTTAACTTTGCCAACGGCTAAGCAAATGGGTATTAAAAGTCGCTTAGATGCTGAACAAAGTATTCGTGGTGGCGCTAAATACTTTAAACAAATGATCGATAGAATGCCCGATAGAGTACCTTTCCCTGACCGTTTATGGTTTGCACTTGCCTCATATAATATTGGTTTAGGTCATTTAAATGACGCACGAAAAATAACAGAAAAACAAGGTGGTGATCCCGACCGCTGGGTAGAGGTTAAAGATCGCTTACCATTACTTAAACAAAAAAAATATTACAAGCCAACTCGATACGGTTATGCCCGTGGTGATGAAGCGGTAAATTATGTTGAAAACATCAGACGTTACTACGATACCTTGACTTGGATGGATAATAAATCAAGAGAATATGTTCTTCCTGAACCGTTGGAAACGCAAGCCATCGCTATAATAGAATAACTTAGGTTGATAATCTGTGTTAATGTGAAGTTAGCTGTTGTTTCACTCAATAACTTTTACGTTGTCATCAAAGTGAAACACAGTTAAGCAATACTAAGTAAGTAGATAACTTCAAAGAGAGTCATAATGAACAATAAAATTAGACGACAAGTACAAAGTTCCCATAGAAAAAGACAGTTACAACGACAAAAACATAAGATAAACACCCGTCGCTTGGGACATTTCCTAATAGAAAACCAATAGAAAATCACTATTGGTTTTCACCAATAACCTTAAGTATGCTTACCTTGAGTCCATGTTGACTCGTTCAATAGTCGATTACCTGCATCAACAGCCCCTGTTTCCATGGTTGTCCCCATAGAGTCATTCCAACGATTTAAAAAGCCAAATAAAGATATAACGCTAAGAATTTCAATAATTTCACCGTTATCCCAGTATTTATGTAGTTCGCCAGATATACTATCGTCAACAGCATTGGGTACACTTGAAGCCGCAAGCGCAAATTCAAACGCTGCTTTCTCCGCTTTACTGTAGTTATCACTTGTTCGAAAAGACCAAATATCAGCTAACCTTTGGTCAGTTCCACCATAGCGCTCTGCCGCTAAAATTGTATGTGCCTCGCAATAGCGACAACCTGTATTAGCACTGGTTATATAACCCACCAAACGTTTTTGTTCAGCGGTTACTCTACCTTCATTTGCCATTACAGCAATATTTAAACTAATAAAAGCCTTAGCTACAGCTGGGCGCCGTTGCATGGTCAGTACACTATTCGGACAAAAACCTAACGTTTCATTAAAGAAACGGGCAAGCTCAGTAATGTCTTCATTTTCATCGCCAGTAAGTGGCTCGACTAACGCCATAACTATCTCCAAGTATCGTTAAACTAATCGTTAAAGATACATTAGTACAAACCCATGATATTGCAAGTGCAACATCATCGACTTATGTAATGGTTAGGAAAGTATCAAATAATAAGGCGTTATAACGCCATAGAAACGGCGATGAGAATCAGCTAAATTGACTTTAGCAATAATAAATTAGACGCGTTCGCTGTTAAGCAGCGAAAAACTACAGAGCCAGCTAAATCTAGCCGTATTACTGTTTATCTAGCGAATAATTAATAGTTTCAACGCCAATATTAATTTATTTTTATCGACAGCAACTGCACTTTTTTGCTTTTAAATTAAGCTTATGTCAATGTAGATGTAACAAATTGTTGCTGTTGGTACCATTGATAGTGCAATATGATGATATAAATTTGTCTATAAAGCATTTATAGGCAAATAAAGTTACCGTAATATCAGGATCTCGATTCATTAATTAGCTGATGCATGGAAGAAAGAGAATGAAAAAATATATACTCTTAGTTCTATTATTGATTGTAAATAGTCCTGCTCACACTGCTCCTTCAAGAGATTATGCGGTTGGTTGGGAGTTATGGTATCCCTATCAATACCACAATAAAAAACAAGAACTTGTTGGTTTAGATTTCGATATTTTCAATGCGATTATTAAAGAAACTAATTTCAAAGTAACCTTCACTGAACTGCCTTGGAAAAGACATTTACAATACATAAAAACAGGCAAAATGGATATGGCAATGGGTGCATCCTATACGCTTGAACGAGAAGAAAACGCCTATTTTTCTCTACCTTATCGTCTTGAGAAAGTTAATCTTTTTGTCAAAAAAGGCATGGCTGATAAAATTAAGCTCGAGACATTAGGTGATCTGGCTAATTCTAATTATATGATTGGTGTTGAAGGGGGATATTTTTATGGTGAAGAATTTCAAAAACTTATTACAACCAAAGACTTTCAAAGCCATATTAATAACGTTATCGACCTAGAGCAAAATGTAGCACTATTGCTAAAAGGTCACATCGACGGATTTTTGGTCGACCCTGTAACGATGAAAGTGTTCTCTGAAAAATACTTTTTGCAAGATGAGTTTGAGATGCACTCATTAAAAATATACCAAGATAATATTCATATTATGTTAAGCCGTGAATCCTGTACTATTGAAACCCTTAATCTTATTAATGAAGCCATTACCAAATTAAAACAAAGTGGCGAAATTGCTAAAATAATTAAACGCTGGACAGCAAACAACCAGTAATTAACACATTATTGTATTTCGTAAATCATCTAATTTAAAAAGTAACATGCCTTTTAAAACAAAAAACCTCAATAACAATGTGTTATTGAGGTGTCATTTTTTTATCAACTGGCTGTTAACCGGCTATAAATTAGCTTTTACGCCAAGTGGTTTTGCCAGCACTGTCTTCAACGATAATATTCATCGCCGCTAATTTATCTCGAGCTTCATCAGCTAATAACCAGTTTTTACTTGCTCTCGCATCATTACGTTGTTTTATTAACGCTTCAACTTCAGCGACTTCATCGCTGTCACCTTTTCCTTGTAAAAAACTTGCTGGAGATAGTTGTAATAAACCAATCAATTCTCCCAAACCTTTAAGCGTCGCGGCTAAATAAGGCGCCTTATCACTGCTTTCATTTTTAGCGACATTTAACTCTTTGGCTAAATCAAATAATACCGCTAACGCTTGTGGTGTATTAAAGTCGTCATTCATTACTTTAATAAATTGAGCAACAAACGTGTCATCCTTATCTAGTGAAAAATCAGCAAGCACCTCAACATCACGCAAAGCCGTGTAAATACGCTCTAGAGCAGAGCGTGCCTGTTCTAAATTATCTGTAGAATAGTTTAGCTGACTACGATAATGTCCAGAGGTTAAAAAGAACCGAACAGTTTCTGAGTCATACTGGCTTAGCACATCACGAATAGTGAAAAAATTATTGAGTGACTTTGACATTTTTTCTTGGTCAACTTGCACCATACCAGTATGGATCCAATAATTCACGTAAGGGGAATCAAGCGCACAACAACTCTGTGCTACTTCATTTTCATGGTGTGGAAACTGTAAATCTGAGCCACCGCCGTGAATATCAAAATGATGACCTAGTTCTTTAGCGCTCATCGCTGAACATTCAATATGCCAACCAGGACGCCCTGCTCCCCAAGGTGATTCCCAACTTGGATCGCCTGGTTTAGCTGACTTCCACAAAACAAAATCCAGTGGTGACCTCTTACTTTCGTCGACTTCTACACGAGAGCCAGCTTGTAATTGCTCTAAATTTTGACCGCTGAGTTTGCCGTAGTCTGCAAAGCTCGACACAGCAAACAACACATCGCCACTAGTGGCGACATAGGCATGCTCTTTTTCGACAAGTGTGACGATCATGGCAATAATTTCGTCCATGTGCGTCGTTACTCTTGGTTCTATATCTGGTCGTTCAATATTCAAACTATCAAAGTCTTCATGCATTAATGCAATAGTACGCTCGGTAAGCTCATCTGGTGTTTCGTTATTTTCTTGTGCCCGCTTAATTATTTTATCTTCAACATCGGTGATATTACGGACATAATTTACGTCATAACCAGAAAACCTTAGGTATCTAGCAATGTTGTCAAAGCTAATATAAGTACGTCCATGACCGATATGACATAAATCGTAAACCGTACAACCACACACATACAAACCGACTTTACCTGCTTCAATTGGGGTAAAAACTTCCTTCTGGCGGGTCAATGTATTGTATATCTGTAACATAAGATTTTCTGGCTCCGATCACGATTAAAATAGGGGTAATTAATAGTTAATAAAAATTATATCAATTTTCGATAATTGTACCCGAACAAAGCGCTAGGGTCATTATTTACCTACACATTATCCATAAGTTTGCTTTACAGTTCTGTGCTTTCGTTTACAATTCCCACATCGAAATTGAAGAGTAAATAAAATGATCATTTTAAAAACAAACTTAGGCGATATCAAAATTGAATTAAATTTTGATAAAGCACCTCTTACAGCAAAAAACTTTCAGCAGTATGTTGAAGACGGTTTTTACAACGGCACTATTTTTCATCGTGTCATTAAAGGTTTTATGGCACAAGGCGGTGGTTTTGCTTCTGGCTTAGAAGAAAAAGATTCTCGTGAAACCATTCAAAACGAAGCAAGTAATGGCTTAGAAAATAAGCGTGGCACTTTAGCGATGGCAAGAACACAAGAGCCACATTCAGCTTCAGCTCAGTTTTTTATCAACTTAAGCGACAACGATTTTTTAAATTTTAAAAACGAATCTGTGCAAGGTTGGGGTTATTGTGTATTTGCTGAAGTTGTTGAAGGCATGGACATTGTTGATAAAATGACTCTGGTTGAAACTGGTCGTATGGGTTTTCATGACGATGTACCAACAGAAGAAATCATTATTGAATCAGCGATTGTTGAATAATAAAAATTAGTGACTAACGCAATAAACAACAAATCAGTAACCTACTTTATTGCTGATTTGCATTTAGCGCAAAACAGGCCCGATATAACGGCCTGTTTTTTGTCATTCCTTGAAAAAGATGCCCCTAACGCCGAAACACTATATATATTAGGTGACTTATTTGAATACTGGATTGGTGATGATGATAAAAATCCTTTTGTCGTCGAAGTAGCCCTCGCGCTAAAAGCATTAAGCATGCTAGGTACTCGTATTTATTATATTCATGGTAACCGAGACTTTCTCTTAGGGAAGCGCTATGCCAAAGCTTGTGGCATGACGTTATTACCTGAAGTGGATGTTATTGATCTCTATGGTAAACCCGTCGTTATTATGCATGGTGACACTTTATGTACACGTGATATCGCTTACCAAGCCTTTAGAAAGAAATCTCGTTCTTGGTGGTGGCAAACGATGATTAAAAACTTACCACTGTTTGTACGTAAGAATATTGCTGAAAATTATCGCTTAAAAAGCGCCAGTGCAACGGCAATGAAGTCACAAGAAATAATGGATGTCACCGAGACAGAGGTTATTGACAAGCTTGAATTACATCATTGTCAGTTACTTATTCATGGACATACTCACCGCCCTAACATTCATCATATCCAAGCCAATAACCTACCTGCTCAGCGCATTGTTTTGGGTGATTGGTATGAGCAAGGCGCATGGTTAAAGGTAACAAAAGACAGTATAGAGTTACTTTCTCAAGCCTTTAAAACGCCTTAAACTTATTTTTTCAATAAATTAAATACTGCTGTTATAAATAAGTAATACCTCGACAAAAAAAAATGATAAAACTGGCTATTGTGTCGCATTTTCCATTGAGTTTTCTTTTAATTAACTGTTATTATGTAGAAAAATAATAAAGGAAAATAGGATGCAGAGAAGTTTTGATCAAGCGATAAAACTCGCAGAACAAGCTAAAGAATTTATGCTTTTGCATCTAATTGCGCCCATACCGAGCCATTACGCTGTTGCCTACTGTTATTTTTCAAAAGAAAACGTGTCACTCATAAAAAAAATAGATGGGCAATTAGCCAGCAAAAAACCACTCGACGCTATTTTTATCGACGCATTGTTTAGTGAGTTTCTTTCTAACAGCCAAAATATTGAAGATAATATTTTCACTCCTTTTGGCGAGACACTGAACAATACCTTAGCACAACTTGATAACCAAGTTTCAAGCGGACAAGCAGTAATAACTCATCTCAATAAGATAGAAAAAACGCTTGGTCAGCTAAGTGTAGAAAAGCCTCTCCAAAACATTACTACTTTTTTACTTAATGCTATAGGACAATCGACAGCTCAACATGAGTCTTTATCTACTGAGCTATATAAAGCATCTGAAGAAGTATCACAGTTAAAACTGAAGTTAGAAGAATCTCGTCAAGAAGCCCTAATTGATACCTTAACAGGATTATTAAACCGTCGAGGCTGTGATAAAAAATTACAGGCACTATCACTTGATAACATTCATTCATCATTAGTTATCGATATTGATCACTTCAAAAAAGTGAATGATTCTTTTGGACACAGTGTTGGCGATAAAGTGATTCAGTTGGTGGCAAAAATCATCAAAGAACACGTCACACCTGATGACATTCCTGTGCGCTACGGCGGTGAAGAGTTCGTGGTGGTATTATCAAATAAGTCGCAACAATTTGCTCATACGATGGCTGAAAAAATACGTTTGGCTATTGCGAAATTAAAATTAGTGCAACGTCAAAGTAATACTCAGCTTCCGCCTATTACGGTATCTATTGGGGTTGCCGAATTACACAATAACATGACATGGGCAACATTATTTAATAATGCCGACCAAGCGTTGTACCAAGCAAAAAATTCCGGCAGAAATCGTTGCGTATTAGCAAGCGCCAATACTGCAGCTTAACTTGAAAAAGCTAACTAAGCTTAAAGAGTCGCTGCAGGTAAGCCACTATGAAACTTAAAGTCTTCATCTGCACTAATAATTAACGTCGCTTCGATATCAGCAAAATATTTTATTCGTTCAGAAATATCGGTTCCAGCAATCTCTGTCGCTAATGATAAGTAATCTTGATAATGGCGAGCTTCAGAGCGTAGTAATGATATATAAAAATCACCCAGACGTTTATCAACATGAGGGGCTATTTTAGCAAAACGTTCACACGACCTAGCTTCGATAAAGGCACCGATAATTAACTTATCAACCATAGCATCAGGTTCAAAAGATTTTACATGACGAAGTAAGCCTTTCGCGTATCGGCACGGCGTAATACTTTGATATTCAATACCATACTCATCCATCATTTCTAATACTTGGTAAAAATGATGTAGCTCTTCTTTGATCAGTAAGACCATTTTGTCGATAAGGCCTTGCCCATGTGCTGAACCTGACTTAGGTAATATGGCTTTAGTTAACTTGTTTTTCGACGGTAATGAGCGCCAATCCCCTTGCCTTTTATAGATTAATTGCTCGAATGGCTGCAGCCATGCCAACAAAGCATCACCGCTTTCTTTATCAACTGCATATTTTCGGATCAAAAACATAGCGGACTGAGCTGCTTTTAATTCACACACCAGGTGATCAATTAATAGCACGGGTAAATTTTCAGGCTTAACGGCTTCATCAATCCATGCTTGTGGTGTTTCACACTTTAAGAATGACAATATTGGAGATAATAATTTTGTAGTCGACATTTGGTGAAATTCTTCACTATATACACTAGATTGATATCGATTTTATCATACCCTTATTAATAATTGCGCGGCTATTTTCAGAGAAAGTTAACGATCCAATAATAATAGAGTATTGTCTATGCTACTTTAAACGCGAATAACACAAAGTAAGGGGTTTTATGAAACACATTATCTCACTCAGTCCCCTTTTAGAGAGCAAAAAAAGTAATATTATCAGGTAATGATGATGGCAATTTTTGCATATAACTTACGCATGACTGCTTTTATTAGTCATTTTGACCAGGGTTTGCAAAATAAAATAACAACTTAATAATGAATAATTAGTGGCCAGTAATTTCGGCATAGCCAATACCATTAAAACCACCCGTTGCTTTTACTCGTCCTTCCCAGTAAGGGATTGTTAATTGATTACGTGAATCTTTGGTAATACTTTCAATAATAATGATTGGTCTATTCGTTAATTCAACTTGCCATTTACTAGGATAATAGTGGTTATTTAATGTCACGGTTTCAATAACAGACAGCTTAATATCTTCTTTAAAAAGCGGTGTTGTTTCGCCATTGGGGGCTATCTCAGTACCACTACAATACTCATAATTATTATCATTACCTCGAATACAAAAGAGCATGAGCCCTTGCTTCTCTGATTGAGTGGCTGATTGAGTGTCAACAATACTGAACCAATCCCAACCGAGTTGATTTTTGTCGAGTAAACTCGCCGACCACTCTCTGTCATACCATGCATTCCCCGAAACGTTATAGGTGTTACCCGCAAAAGTTAGACGGCCTTTTACCTTTAAAAAGGGATAACTAAAGTAATAAGACGCATGACCACTTTGTGTTTTTTGGCTATAGCCCTTGTCGCCATGCAAGGCTATTGGGCTGTCGCTTAGTGTTAGTGCTATTTCATAGTTTTCATGTGCTGCTGTTAAATTGAGTGGCAAAAATTCGTTGTTGATACTGCTCAACTGCCAATCATCAATACTGGCATCAAACGGCGAGCTAATGACCTTAGCTTGCCTTGCTCGTGAAAACCGTTCAAACGCAACATGATCTTGTTGGTGTTGCATGGCAAAATGAGCAAAGTAAAGATTGTTATCCCACCATTGTGACTCAAGGTTACCTGGCATTAGTGTGCGAAATAATGTCCATTGAACCCCAAAAGTCTCGCCAGTGTCACTTTGCAAATTAGCCGTTACATACCACCACTCAATACCTTGTTCAGCATGAATACCATGATCAGCGGGAAAGATAAGAGGAGTGCCCTGTATTACCGGTTTGCCAATAGCCACTTGTAATTTAGATGATGTTGTTTTTTGCTCAGTCGGTTGACACGCAGACAGCACAAAAATTAACAGCACAAGCGTAAATCGTACAAAAACAAACGGAGTCAATAATACCCCGGTCAAAGCTTGTCTTTTTATCACGCGATTATGACTCCTTAGTCGCTAAGTTAGTTAATTTTCGGATCGGTAAATAGGCACATAAAACAGAGACTCCAACTAGCGTTAAGCACGTTATTAATAAACTGCTTAAATCTAAACTAAAGTGAATAGTCCAGCCAAAGGCAATTGGCATGACAAACTTTAATAACGCAAAGCCCAGTGCGAAGCCAAGCGGAATAGCAAACAACGCAGTAAACACAACCACGCCTGCTGTTTGTAGCAGTTTCATGGTTAATAATTGCCCTTGTGTTACGCCTAAATTACGTAATATGGTTAATTGCTTTAATTGATTAACACTTAAACTTAATAGGCTGGTACACAAACTTAACAATGCAATAGCGAGAATAAAACTATTGAGTGCTTTGGTCACTACAAACGTATCTTCAAACAAGGCATTAGCTATTTCTTTAAATCTTTTATTGGCTAAAATTTTTGTACTGTCTTGTTTAAATTCGTCCATTAAACGCTCGCTAAAAACAGCAACGGAAGTACGACTTTTTAGCCGTATTGAATAACCAAAAACATCACGGTTTAGTGCTGCTGTTTTCTGGCGTTCCTCTAACGTAAGTAACGATATTCTTGGGTTACCATAATCATAAAAGAACCCTGTTATACGACAAGTAAATTTAGTTGAATTTTGCTTAAAGACCATCACGTCATTTAATGAATAATTAAACTTAATTTTACTTTGTTCGTTAGCCAAGCAACCTTGACCATAAAAATTTTCTACCTTAATGGCTGAGCCTGAAGTCAGCGAAATATGTTGATAATGTTCAAAGCTATTACCAAAGCTTGCAAGGTTCGCAGGTACTTTATTTACATCACCATCACTTTGCATATAGATACTCAACTTCTCAACTTCAGGTAAGTTAGTGAGCGCTTGCCTTAAAGTATTATCGAGTTTATCTGAACGTAAATAAATATCTGCACTTAATTGCTTTTCAAGATGGGCATTTAACGTATGGCTAAAGCTTTTCACCATAATTTGCATGCCGATAGCACTGCCAAGCGCCACTAGAATTGCAATAATAGCAATATGAAGGTCTTTTACATGAAGTCGGGTATCGGCATGAAGCCATTGTGTTAATGGATTTGTGATTGTCAACGGTAATGAAACCAAGAGAGACAGTACTTTAGGCACAAGTAAAATAAACAACATTAAAAGCGCAAAACACAGCAGCAAGGCTTGATACTCATTAGTCGCATAATAGAGTAACCCTATGACTGCTACTAATGTACTGACCAACAAACTATAGAACATCAATTGACTTTTTTGGGCAACTTGCTTGGCTTGCGCCAAAAGTATTACCCCCAAAGCCGAAATATTAAGGGCAAAGCCTAATAAGACATTTGACCATTGCCAATTGATCACAAGCGCTTTATCGAGTTGATACAAGCCAACTAGAGTGCTGTTAACATCAAGCACTAATGCATTAGCAATTAAATAACCACCTAATGTACCTAATAAAGCAGTGCAAACACTAACAATAATAAGTTCAATGACAAGACTCAGTTGAACACTTAACTTAATGCAACCTAATAGCTGCATTTGCTCTATTAATTTTTGTCGCGCAGTTAACGTCAGTTTTATCGCATTAAAACTCAAAAATGCCGCAACAATATAACCAAGCATGGCAAGTGCGGTCAGATTAAAAAAGAAGGCTTCAGATAAAACATCGAACGATTGTTGCTCTGCATCAATCAACTGTGCTTGCCCAGCAATTAGCTGTGCTATTTTTATTAATTGCTGCTCACTAACATGCGAGAGCTCAATAAAGCTGAGTTGCCCTTTAGCTGCTAATAAATAATCAGCATTGGCGATATCGGTGATCGCCCAAAGTCCAATATTGTCAGCTAATACAACTTCAGGTTGTTGCTGATCGTTTTGCAGCGAAAATTTTATTGGTTCACCTGTTTTTGTCACGATGCGTTTTGCAAATTTCGAGTCAACTAATAAGGTAGAAAGGGAAAAGCGTTGAGCTGTTTTATCAACATTTTCATCACTTTGTTGGTATTGCGCACGGTTTAACCACAGCAGAGTATCCACACCCTGAATGGCAAGTGTTTCTCCGTTGTTGGTTTTTAATTGACCTCGTAAAACGGGTTGAGTATTGATAAAGCCATGTTGTCGTAAAGTGAGCCATATATTGCCATCAATAAAGTACTTTCCTGTTAATGGCTTAATTAAATGTGTAACGGGGTTATTGATTAATGCGGAAGAATTTTGATAGCGTGTATTAGCCTCTTGATTAAGGCCAGAAATTGCGGTTAATAGTGCACTACCTAGACTAAAACCTAGAAAAAATAACGCCATTAACCAAGGATGTCTTCGATAGAAGGCTAAATGAGTGGCGATAATAAGTTTAATTTCATTGGTCAAATTATTCAAAATGACCATCTCTAAGTACTTTTACATGGTCAAAGTAATCGGTTAATTGATGACTGTGAGTCACCATCACCAAATTGATTTTTTGCTCACTGCATAACTCAGTAAGAAGTTTAACGACTTGGTGCGAGCGCTGCCGGTCTAAGTTACCTGTTGGTTCATCTGCAAAAATTATCTGAGGTTTGTTGAGTAAAGCTCTTGCGATACCAACTCTTTGTTGTTCTCCACCTGAGAGTTTTTCTGGCAGTGAATCGAGCTTACTTTCGAGCCCAAGTTTATTGACGATATTGTCAAATTCATCCGCTGGTTTTTTGGGGTAATTGAGTTTGTGTTGAAAGAGAATATTTTGCTTTACGGTTAAACAGTCAAGCAATTGGTAATGCTGAAATATTAGCCCTATTTTACGACGATACAGCGCAAGTTCTGTCTCATTCAGTGATGAAAGCTCTTGATTGTTAATACTTACCGAGCCACTATCTGCTTGCAAGAGTCCCGCTAAAATATGTAAAAAGGTTGTTTTACCTGAACCACTATCACCAAGTAACGCGAGGTGCTGTGCTGCAGGTACAAATAAATCGAGTTTATTTAAAATATTTTGTTTGTTGCCGCCATCATTACGGCTAAAAGATAAGTCCTTCACGCAAATCACGGTAACTCCTTATTATTAGGTAGAATATCATGGTAAAAACACTACAAAATCACCCAAAAAGTATTTAATCCCCTAAAAATTCCCCCTTCATTCAGCGAGATAATTATGAGTAATAATTTCATTTAGCCGACACTAAGTGAGTAATTAACAATATAAATAATTTTTTTACAGCTCCATTAACTCATGCCTCGTGTTTAACATTATAAAAAAGAAGGTAGGCGCTAATAGTGTTGTGGTCTAAATATCGTAAATAACTAAGCTATGGGTACTAAATTAGTGTCTATTTATCATAGCCATATCAAGAATTATCACTTATTTACACAAGATGATAAGAAGTGTCTATACTCAAAGTAAGCTTTAAAATAGCGATATCACATATATCATACCTTATAGATTTATAAATCTATAAGGATACTCGTTTGGGTAAACTCAACACTTAATAAAACTGTCTGTAAAATTTTTATTTCATGGTTAGACGTTAATGAATGAAATGAGTAAATATTATCAACTGTGTGATATTGCATAGCTAATACTAAACCAATAGGTTGTAGATGAATATTTCCACTGGCAATAAAATCGGCTTTTTATGCTTTATCGTCATATTAAGCATGTGGGGTTATGTTTTCTTTCATATTATTGGTATTTTTGATCTGCGAGCAATTAAAGATGAAAAGCACCATATATATTCGCTAACCATTGCTAATGAACTACGCCAAAGTTCAGATGACCTAACTCGTATGGCACGCACCTATGTGGTTACCGGGGATGAGATTTATAAAGAGTATTATTTTGACATCATTGCAATACGTAACGGAGATTCTCCTCGACCAAAAAAATACCCTCCCACGTACTGGTATACGTCACTTACACCAGAACGCTTTACTTCAGATAAATTAGGCATACAAGTCCCATTAAAGACTCTTATGGGAAATATGGGCTTTACAGAAAGTGAGTTATTACTACTTCAACAGTCCCAAAACCGCTCAGATAATTTAATGACTATCGAAAAACAGGCTTTTGCGTTAATGAAAGGACTCTACAATGATGGTAAAGGTACGTTTACCCTTAAAGGAGAGCCTGATAGGGCTTTTGCTATTAAGCTATTATTTTCACCTCAATACCAGCAAGAAAAAATTGCCATTATGCAACCTATTCAAAAGTTTATCGATGCTGTGGAGACTAGGTTAATTGTCGAGGCTGATGAGTTTAACATTAAGCAAAAAAAATATTTATGGTACGTCATTTTATTATTGGTTATTTCAACACTTATGGCGTTAATTATCACTTTTTATGTCAGAAATAAGATTGTTCTGCCTATATTTTCACTGGTTCACGATGCACAAAATATAGCTGAAGGAAATTACCAAGCACGTAGCAAGGTCATCGTAAAAAATGAAATTGGCTCACTGAGCAAAAATTTAAATAAAATGGCTAACCATATAGAACAAGACATTAATAAATTAAAAAAAATGGCGACAACGGATGAGTTAGTTGGCATTGCTAACAGACGTGCCTTTATGAAATCTTTGCAGCTTGAATTAGAGCGATCCCATCGTTATCAATTTCCACTGTGTTTATTAATGTTAGATGTAGATTATTTTAAAGTATTTAATGATACCTATGGTCATTCGGTTGGCGATGAAGTCTTAAAAATTATTTGCAACGTAAGCCAATTGGCACTGAGAGAGAATGATCTGATGGGGCGAATTGGCGGCGAAGAGTTTGCGTTCATTCTTCCCGCTACCAACATCGACTTCGCTTTAATTGTTGCTGAGCGCATCCGCGCGGCTGTTGATAATGCTTTTCTTATTATTGATAATAAAAAGGTAAAGATCACCGTAAGCATGGGAGCCACCCAATTAACTAAGCCAGATGATGTTGGTTTATTTCTCAAAAGAGCAGATGTAGCCATGTATAAATCAAAGGACAACGGTCGTAACCAAACCAGCTTTATTTAACCGCTATTGACTAATATTGATAAAAGAACAAACATAACTTTGTTCTCAAGGGTGATATATCTATAAAATTAGTGTTGTTGAGCGATAAACTCTAACGAATGTTGATTAAAGAGTTCTGGGTTCTCAACATTGCAGACATGACCACATTTATGAATGGTGTGTAATAAACTGTTTTTATGTTGCTTAACCATTTCCATTACAGGTCCCAAAAACATATGGTCTTCCTTGCCCATAATATAAAGGATAGGTATATCAATTTCTTTCTCTTTGAAATAACGCATCAAGGGGTTCACGTCCATCGCTAACTTAAACCAACGAATAAATTCTTTCTGGCACAAACGTTTAGCTTCACGAACAAATAAGTGTCGAGATTCCTTATGGCGCTTTTTCGGCATCATAATAAAAGCAAATAAGCGATACAACCACATATATGGTAGAAAATGCTTAAAGGTATTTCCTAAATAAACCAAAATATTACTACGAGCATTAAAACGAGTAATAGCGCCACCTAGAACCATACTTGATACATATTGAGGCGCAATTTCAGCTATGTTGCGAATGATAATAGTTCCTAAAGAAATGCCAACAAAATGTGCACATGTAATATTGTTGTGATCTAAAACATCGATGATATCTTCAGAGACTTTATTAAAGGAGTAATTACTATCAACAAAGGTTTGTACCAGATGGCTGGACTTTCCGTGGCCACGAAGATCAAGTAA
Organism: Colwellia sp. BRX10-9; assembly: GCF_014077405.1. Lineage (NCBI taxonomy): Bacteria > Pseudomonadati > Pseudomonadota > Gammaproteobacteria > Alteromonadales > Colwelliaceae > Colwellia > Colwellia sp. BRX10-9. The sequence goes on from NZ_JACGVV010000023.1 coordinate 63,827, forward strand.
GAGCACATTATAAGTTTTTTGATAATCTCTGATCTGACGAAACCAAATTGCCGAACTACCGCCAGCACCATGGACAAAAACAACCCATACTTTACTGGTTTTATGTGGATAAATAGTATGGAAAAGAATTGATTTGCTCATTACTGCAAACACCCTATTACGATGAGTTATACAAACTTAAGAGTAGCTAGTATAGCTAAATTTAAAAAAAATCTCCTAATAAGTTAGCTAATATCCCCCCTTACTAGGCTAATACTTTAATGATGTACTGTCTTAATTGACTATTTTGCGAAAAGATATAATAAAGTTTAGAATAGTTTGTCTTCTTAATAAAAAGCCAATATCAATGGCGCTGCTATTTTAGGTCCGAGCATTATAACGTCTCTTCAAGGTAATAAAGATGAAAAAGAAAACAGTAAACAGTCTCTTAAAAAAACATGACAAACTTGTTCATAGTGAAAATGTTACTGTCGTCTCTCATGTTCAACGCGAACAAGATGAGTGGTTTATTAATACGGTAATGATAAAAGGCTGTGATGTTCCATTCAAATATAAGCGGAAAAAAGCTTATAAATCGCTTAGCAAACAACAAGTGAATATGACCTATTACACAAGCACTGAAATGATTGCTGGCTTTGAGATAGAAGTCATGAATATTGTTAGAATAAAAGTCGCCTGATTTTCAATTAAAACTGACATTTTTAATAGCCCACACTTTTCTTTGAAAGAACAAAATAATATATCACTATATAAACATTTGTTATTTTCGGTATAAAAAGAAGTTATTTGCATTTAATTTAGCTTAATTGCTATTCATCTCTTGACGAAAGCTTCGCCATCTTACATAAATAAGCTATCAATAATAAAAACATTGATCGACACAGACATTTATTAATAAAAAATAAAAAGCAATAAATGTAATTTTGGGGACAGCGAGAGGATTTTATTATGATATTAAATCATATATGGGGATTGTATACTGACCCTAAGAAAGAGTGGCACACAATTGAAAGGCGCCACGAAAGCTTAATGTACAGCATGGTTCATATTTTAACCATAGCGTTAATACCTGCCATTTGTAGTTATTTTGCCGCCGCTCATATTGGTTGGACAATAGGCGTAGGTGATCCAATAAAATTAACTCAGGCAAGCGCAATGACCATGTCTGTCGGCATGTATTTTGGTTTAATCTTTGGTGTTATTGGTTTAGCTTTTTTAATTCAATGGATGGCAAAAACTTTTGATGCTAAGCCAGATTTTACCCAGTCTTTAGAATTAGCCGCTTACACAGCAACACCGTTATTAATGGTTGGCGTAACTGCATTATTTCCTGTTTTATGGTTTGTTGCTTTAGCGGGACTAGCCGCACTTTGTTATTCTGTCTATTTACTTTACTCTGGCGTACCCATCATGATGAATATTCCAGAAGAAAAAGGCTTTATTTATTCAAGCTCTGTAGTTACTTGCGGATTAGTTCTTTTAGTCTCTTTAATGGCATTTAGCGCTATTATGTTAGGTATGGGCTTTGGCTCTGAACATATATCTTAACGCTTTTATTATAAATTTAAGTCGATAAGTCATTTATTATAAATATGTATCTTTAGCATTTGATGATAAAAAAGCCCGCTTAGTGATAAACTAAGCGGGCTTTTATTTTACTTTATTTTTCTATACTGTCGTTTAGACAAGCCTGACGCTATTCAGCACCTTCATTGTGCATATCGATAATTGAATCAGCATTTTTATCTGAGTCTTCTTTATTTTCATTATTTCTCATCGCATCTAAACGCTCTAAATAGCCCTGAGTAATGTCTTTAGTTATATATTGACCATCGAACACAGATGTCTCGAATTGTTTGATTTCAGGGTTTACACTGCCCACAGCACTAACTAAATCTTCCAAGGTTTGAAAAATAAGTTTATCTGCACCAATTAATTGGCAAATATCGTCTAATTCACGGCCATGAGCAATGAGCTCATTGGCACTTGGCATATCAATACCATAAACATTAGGAAAACGAATTTCTGGAGCGGCTGAGGCAAAATAAACATTTTTTGCCCCCGCAGAGCGAGCCATTTCAATGATTTGTCCAGAAGTAGTACCCCTTACAATAGAGTCATCGACTAACAATACATTTTTACCAGCAAACTCTGTTGTTATCGCATTAAGTTTACGGCGAACTGATTTCTTACGCTGCTCTTGACCCGGCATAATAAAGGTACGGCCAATATAGCGGTTTTTCACAAAACCTTGACGGTATGGGATGCCAAGGTGTCGAGCAATTTCTAAAGCAGTATCACATGATGTTTCTGGAATAGGGATAACAACGTCGATCTCTACGTCTTCCCATTCTTTTGCTATTTTATCACCCAATTTTTTGCCCATTTCAACACGAGAGCCGTAAACAGAAATTTTATCAATCGCTGAATCAGGACGCGCAAAATAAACATATTCAAAAATACACGGGTTGTATGTTGGGTTCTTTGCACATTGCTGGCTATGAATTTGTCCATCTTCAGTGAAATAAATAGCTTCGCCAGGCGCAACATCACGGACAAATTCAAAGTCGTTTGCATCAAGCGCTACCGACTCAGAAGCAATCATATACTCGATACCCGTAGCCGTTTCACGCTTACCAAATACTAGAGGACGGATGCCATTAGGATCACGAAACGCCACCATGCCATGGCCAATAATCAAAGCAACCGTTGCATAGGCACCACGAATACGCTCATGTACATTAGATATTGCAGTAAAAATATCATCAGGTGTTAATTTCAAATTTTCAGTCAATTGTAATTCATGACCGAGAATGTTGAGTAACAATTCAGAATCAGATGTGGTATTTACATGACGACGTGCGACATTAAATAACCACTCTTTTAATTCAATAGCGTTGGTTAAATTACCATTGTGTGCAAGAGAAATACCAAAAGGAGCATTGGCATAAAATGGCTGAGCTTCTGAAGAACTTGAAGTACCTGCGGTTGGGTATCTAATATGACCAATACCCATGTTACCTTGTAATCGCAACATATGACGCGTATGAAACACGTCTTTTACTAAACCATTTCCTTTACGTAGTCTAAAGGTATTGTTGTGAATAGTCACAATACCAGCAGCGTCTTGACCACGATGTTGAAGTACAGTTAATCCGTCATATAATGCTTGACCTACCGATGTTTTACCAACAATGCCAACAATACCACACATGCGTTTATTCTCCACAGAACTAAGTTTAAGGGCGTTTTAATAACATAAACGCTAAGTAAATAAAAATTATACTAATGAACATCAGCCCCATTTTCATGGCACTAAAATAACGTTATTTCAAAAAGCTTGATGAATTCTTTAGGTATTCGAAAAACCATTCAACAATGAGTGTAAACTCGGGGATGAGTTGAGAACTTGCCCACCATGCGGTTGATGACGCTGGCGTAAATGCATCCATAAAGAATAATAATGCGCTGGTAACCAACACGCCACGTAATGCACCAAAAACGAGCCCTAGCAGGCGATCGGTTCCAGACAAGCCTGTTTTACTGACCAATTGACCAATAAGATAATTTACCATAGCGCCAAGAATTAACGTGGTAATAAAAAGAATAGCAATTGCCGCGGCATTACGTAGGACTTGATCGGAAATGTTTGTCAATAAACTAGCAAGATTTACATAGAAGTGGCTGGCAATAAAGAAGGCACTGATCCAGATAACTAGCGAAACTGCTTCTTTGACAAAGCCGCGAACCAAGCTAATTAATGTTGAAATGCCTACAATTGCCAAAATGGCATAGTCTATCCAAACCATAAATTAATCGTTACCAATGAATATTTACCAGCATAATAAGGCGCGCATTCTAACAGAAACGCCCCTTATTTTACCAATGTTTTATTTAAAATAGCCATTGCCATTGAAAGTGCTTAACTACTTTTTACACCGTATTATTGGGCAGTGGTTATAACTTATTATTTTGTTGGGTAAAAACGAGCAATTTTACCTTCAACACCGGTTAATTTTTTCAATGCTGGGATTTTTTTTATCAATGAGTTTTTGATCAGTTCAGGACCAATGAAAACTTTAATTAATGGGCCGTTTTTTGTTTTTATCGGTTTTGTGAAAGCGGTATAACCATTATCTTTAAGCTTGAGTAATAATTGTGCAACATTTTTTTTATGACGAAAACTGCCCAGCTGTACTACCCATGCTTGTTGCAACACTGATTTTTCTGGCAAAATATTATCTACTGCTTGCTCAGTTAACGCTTTATCGTCTTCTTTCGTCGCCACAGCGTTATTTAAACCCGGGTCACTCTCTGTTTCAGCCGTATCTTTTATTGCTTGTTCAGTCGAAGAGACATCGTCATCTAATGCCGCTTCATCACTCAGTATTTCGTCAGTATTTATAACAATTTTATCTTCAGGAAAGCTTGGTGTGCTCTTAACAAACTCGACCTTAGGCGGAGGTGGAATTTGTTCAAACTCATCTTGATAGGTCTTTTTATTACCGTCTAGTAAGTCTGGCAAAATAATAATAGCAACCGCAGCCACAATAATGGTGCCAACTAAGCGGTTTTGAAAAGGTGTAGACAAATGGAACTCCCAGGCTGCAGTTAATAAAAACTACAGCAATAAACGTCGGACTTCAGCTACGGTGTAAAATGATCCAAACACTAAGATCAAATCTGTTGCTGTTGAATTTTTGTTAGCCATTCTAAATGCCTCAGTGATATTGTCAAAACAATTAGCTGAATCTTCATTTAATAACAATTTTTCGGCTAATTCCTTTGCAGTAGCTCCACGAGGCATAGATAAACTGCCTAAATACCATTGATCAACCAGTGCAGATAATGGTCCAAAGGTGTTAGCAATATCTTTGTCTTTTAACATACCGGTAACCGCATAAAGCTTGTCATACTTTTCCGACTTTAAATACTCAACTAAATAACGTGCTGCTTGAGGATTATGACCAACATCAAGTAGCACAGGACTGTTTAACGATTTTTTACTGATAAGCTCAGTTCGACCGGCAACTTTTGTTTGGTTTATTAAGGCATTTACACTTTCAGTATTAAAAACAACAGAACAATCATTAAGTAAAGCCAATACCGTTAGTGCCGTTGCTACATTATCTTGAGGTATAAAAGGCTTATTTAAACCATTGATTTGGTACTCGCCAAATGTCCAACACCACAAGGAGTGACAAGTGGGTACTTTGTGCTGTTCAATAGAGAAATCATCGCCTCGCAGACTGACCACGGCTTTAAGTTTTTTAGCATGGGCAAGTACAGATATAGGACAATCGGTATCACCAATAACAACTTTTTGATTCGCACGCATGATACCCGCTTTTTCAAAGCCGATACTTTCGCGATTATCACCTAGGTACGCTTGATGGTCTAAGTCTATCGTGGTTATGACGGCAATATCAGCGTCAATTAAGTTTGTGGCATCTAAACGCCCACCTAAACCTACTTCCAAAATAATAAAAGCAGGTTTTCTTTCCATTAAAACTAAAAATGCGGCTAATGTTGTGTATTCATAATAGGTTAGTGAAATATCACCACGCTGTTGCTCTATTTGCTCAAAGGCGTTGATTAATGATTGACTGTCAACGTCAATATTATTAATACGTAAGCGTTCATTGAACTTTTCAATATGTGGTGAAGAATAAACCGCCACTGTTTTATCATCACCGAGCAAAGCATTTTCAATAAAAGCACAGGTCGTGCCTTTACCATTAGTTCCTGCAACCGTGATCACTTGGGCAAAACTGAAATCAATATTTAATCGCTTAGCCACATGCGAAATGCGTGCCAGCCCCAAGTCGATCTCAGTTAAATGTATTGTTTCTAAATAAGAAAGCCATTGAGCTAGAGACTTACTAGCAAAATGGCTTTTGTTGTTTGTTGGCATAGTGTTGTTGTGAAGCGTTAGTTAAGAAGCGTTAAGGCTTGGATGTCCCATGAATTTAGCTAACATACGAGAAAGCGTACTACGCATTTCACGTCGGTCAACAATAATATCAATAGCACCCTTTTCTTTTAAAAATTCACTACGCTGAAAACCTTCAGGTAACTTCTCTCGAACAGTTTGTTCAATAACACGTGGACCCGCAAAGCCAATTAACGCTTTAGGCTCTGCAACGTTAATATCGCCGAGCATAGCTAAACTTGCAGATACGCCGCCCATCGTAGGGTCAGTTAATACCGAAACGTAAGGTAAACCTTTTTCGCTCATTTTCGCTAATGCTGCACTCGTTTTTGCCATTTGCATTAATGAAAATAATGCTTCTTGCATACGTGCTCCGCCACTTGCAGAAAAACAAACAAGTGGTAGGTTATGCTCAAGGCAGTATTCAACACCTTTAACAAAACGAGCGCCAACAACTGATGCCATTGAACCACCTAGAAAAGCAAACTCAAACGCAGCAGCAACGATAGGCATACCATTAAGTTCACCTTTCATCACAACCAGTGCATCTTTTTCACCGGTACTTTTTTGTGCAGCGCTTAAGCGGTCTTTATAACGTTTTGAATCTTTGAACTTTAAAATATCCTGTGCTTCAAACTCTTCACCTAATTCAGCGCGATTATTTGCATCTAAAAAGCAATCAATACGTTTGCGTGCTGAAATACGCATATGGTGATCACATTTTGGACAAACAGATAATAATCTATCGAGTTCTGCTTTATAAAGTACTGCATTACAAGAAGTACACTTGCTCCAAACGCCTTCAGGGATATTACGTTTTTGGGTGGTTTTTGCTTTTGGGAGAATTTTTTCTATCCAGCTCATAATTTATTTTTGCCTTCTTTTACCTAATATGTCCATGGGAACATAGGAAAACTTGCCAATATTGGTTTCAAACCTATCAGCAAATTGTTAATTTTTTGAATTAATCTAACTATAACCGACAATTAAAGCACATTTAGCCCTACTATGAATACAAAAAACTGGTCTGTTTTGTTGGAATTAGCAGTTTGTAATTACTCATTCTGTCACTATTTATCTTAAAGTAAAAACAGTGGCCCCAGCGGAGGTTTTGGAATATTGAACTCTTGTGGGTAGTCAACACCAACAAAATACAAACCTGCAGCAGATGCCATCATGCCAGCTACACAACGATTTTTAGCTTCAAGAACTTCCCCCAACCACGCTACTGTTTCTAATTGTTGGCCTATACGCATTAAACTACCCGCAATATTTCTCACCATATGATGTAAAAAAGCATTGCCTTTAACATCAATAATAACAAAATCACCTTGGCGTGAAACATTGCAATGAATCAATGTTCTAACTGGAGAATGCGACTGACAATGAACGGTGCGAAAGGAAGTAAAGTCATGTTTACCCAATAAAGACTGTGCCGCTTGATGCATTAATTTTTCATCAAGTGGATAATGACAGCAGGTTATTCCTTGGCTTAAAATTGCAGATCTTAAACGATTGTTATTAATAACATAGCGATAACGACGTGCTGTGGCGCTAAATCGAGCATGAAAACTGTCGTCAACTTGCTTCACCCAAGACACAGCAATATCACTAGGTAGATTGGTATTTACGCCCAGTGTCCAAGCAACATCTTTACGCACTTTGTCTGTTTCAAAGTGAATAACTTGGTTGGTCGCACTAACACCCGTATCAGTTCTGCCCGCACAAATAACTTCAATTTTTTCATCAGCAATTTTTGATAAAGCTTTTTCTACATTTTGCTGAACACTGACCGCATTTTTTTGTCGTTGCCAACCGTGATAACGGCTTCCATCGTATTCAATACCTAAAGCGTAACGCATCAATAACTCCCGATTATAATGCGCGCATTATCCAATATTTTAGGGTTTATGCCAATCAGGTTCTTTGATTATATAAAAAAACCCCAATAATGGCTTTTATAAAAGCTAAAGTAATTGTGATTGATTAACTCATATAATTGGGCAGTTGCTGAGCATCGCCCTTTGCTACTACATCTTGTAATATTACTTCGGCGTTTTCTATTATTGCGCCTATTTCTATTATATAAAAAATTCTTTTATATAAAAAAAGCCACAACAGTGGCTTTTATAGAATGAAATAACGTCTCTTGATTAGCTAATATTATCAAGTAGTTGCTGAGCATCAAATTGTTGCTGGGCATCGCCCTTTGCTACTACGTCTTGTAATATTACTTCGGCGTTTTCTATTATTGCGCCTATTTCTCTTATATAAAAAATTCTTTTATATAAAAAAAGCCACAACAGTGGCTTTTATAGAATGAAGATAACGTCTATCGATTAACTGATATTATCAAGTAGTTGCTGAGCATCAAATTGTTGCTGGGCATCGCCCTTTGCTACTACGTCTTGTAATATTACTTCTGCGTTTTCTATTATTACGCCTATTTCTCTTATATAAAAAATTCTTTTATATAAAAAAAGCCACAACAGTGGCTTTTATAGAATGAAAATAACGTCTATCGATTAACTAATATTATCAAGTAGTTGCTGAGCATCAAATTGTTGCTGGGCATCACCCTTTGCTACTACGTCTTGTAATATTACTTCTGCGTTTTCGTTATCTCCTATTTCAATATAAACTTTCGCTAAATCTAATTTAGCTGCAATACCGTTATCATCTTCTTCTTCTGCGGCGTTATCACCAGAAAACTCAGGGAACTCATTAAGCCCGACATTAAAGTCAGTTTTATTGTAGGGCTCTTCGTCTTCTGTGTCGCTTAAACTATCTGATAATAAAGAGTCAACAGAGACAAAATCATCTTCATCATCATTGTCAAAATCAACATTTAAATTATTATCACTATCGAGGTCATCACCAATATCTAACACATCATCTAAGTCAACATCGAAATCATCTTCGCTGTCGCCTTCAATGTTAATCTCATCATCGGTATCAGTAGCGTCTAAGTCAATGTCATCAGCATTGAAGTCAGTTGAAAAGTCGAGATCATCTGAAAGTGTTGTCTGATTTTCTTCTGCTATGTTTGCCAATAAGTCATCAAAGTCAACATTATCGAGTGCTTCAATCTCATCAATCTCACTATTGTCATCATCGTCAGAGGTGTTTTCATCGGCTAATAAATCAGCTAATACATCACTATCGGTATAATCAGTTGCTTCTTCTGCCGCTAGTTCATTAACTTGTCCATCAATAAGTATATCGTCACCAATATCTAAATCATCAGCGTTTGAGTTGTCACCCTCAGCCACCTCAGCTAAAAGTGCATCTATGTCTAAATCATCTGACAAGTCATTATTTTTATTGCTATTTTTTTCGTTTATACTTTCGTCATGACTTGCATGAGTATCATCAACTAATTCTTCGGTGTCATCTTTAAGTAGCTCACTAAAATCTACCGATAAAAATGGCGCTACGTATTCATTGGTAAAATTATCGATAAGCGCTTTATTTTCATCTTCTGTGGTCTCAGTGTCATCTGCAGTTTCATCACCCTGAATATCACCTAATAAACTATCAATATCATCAGGGTCAGTTAACGCTATATTTTCATCTAAGTTATCAGCAGCCATTTCATCAAGAGGATCAATGATATCATCGGCAGTGATAGGTTTTGTCATCTGCTCTGGGGCTGACATTGAATCTAGCAAGGCGTCGATGTCATCAGGATCTGATATTTCAAAATTTTCAGCTTGTTCATTTAATTCAGCAACGGCACTTTCTTTAACCATTGAATCCATAAGTGCGTCGATGTCGTCTGGGTCAGTTAACTCTGCAGTGCTATTATCAGTTGCATCCTCTACTGGCTCTGGTTCTAGCTCAGGCTCTGGTTTTGGCGCTGCGGCGGCCATTGAATCCATCAGTGCATCGATATCATCGGGGTCGGTTAGCTCAGCCGAAGCATCTTCTACTGGCTCAGGCTCAGGTTTTGGCGCTGCGGTGGCCATTGAATCCATCAGTGCATCGATATCATCGGGGTCGGTTAACTCAGCCGAAGCATCTTCTATTGGCTCAGGCTCAGATTTTGGCGCTGCGGCGGCCATTGAATCCATCAGTGCGTCGATATCATCGGGGTCGGTTAACTCAGCCGAAGCATCTTCTACTGGCTCAGGCTCAGATTTTGGCGCTGCGGTGGCCATTGAATCCATCAGTGCATCGATATCATCGGGGTCGGTTAACTCAGCCGAAGCATCTTCTACTGGCTCTGGTTCAGGTTTTGGCGCTGCGGCGGCCATTGAATCCATCAGTGCATCGATATCATCGGGGTCGGTTAGCTCAGCCGAAGCATCTTCTATTGGCTCAGGCTCAGATTTTGGCGCTGCGGCGGCCATTGAATCCATCAGTGCGTCGATATCATCGGGGTCGGTTAACTCAGCAGAAGCATCTTCTACTGGCTCAGGTTCAGTCTCAGGTTTTGGTGCTGCGGCGGCCATTGAATCCATCAGTGCGTCGATATCATCAGGGTCGGTTAACTCAGCCGAAGCATCTTCTACTGGCTCTGGTTCAGATTTTGGCGCTGCGGCGGCCATTGAATCCATCAGTGCGTCGATGTCATCGGGGTCGGTTAGCTCAGCAGTACTATCATCAACTGCATCGTCTACGGGTTCTGGCTCAGGTTTTGGCGCTGCGGCGGCCATTGAATCCATCAGTGCATCGATGTCATCGGGGTCGGTTAGTTCTGTTGCAGCTTCTTCATGCACAGATTCAATTGCCTCTAAAGCACTATCGTCGTCTTCGTCGCCAATGTCGTTTAATAAGTCATTCAATAAATCTTGATCTAATTCACCACCTTCTAATGCTTCGCCTGGCAGCTCTTCTTTACTTTCATTGTTATTAATTTGGTCTTTATCCGCTGGAACGTCGTCATCATCGTCATCAAGACCTGAAAGTAAGGAATCTAAGTCGCTTTGGTCTAACTCACCACCTTCTAACTCGTCGCTATCAAGTGATATGTCTTCTAAATCATCTAAATCATCGAGTCCGTCCAAGTCATCTAGATCATCATCTAAATGAATAACATCATCGTCATCATCTA